>JBMNTM010000042.1:0-11720 GCA_050945735.1 Desulfosporosinus sp. | reverse complement strand
AGCCTAAAAGAGCTGGGGGAAATGCTGCGGCCAAAAGTAGGTAAATCCGGAGTTAATCATCGGATGAGAAAAATCGATGAATTGGCTGAACGAATTAGAACTCAAAAGGTGGGAAGAATTTAATAAGAGATATCATAACATCTAACAAGGAACACGAAAACTGAGAATTTGGGGGGAGAAAAAGTGCGGTTAGGGTATGGTTTGAGTCAGGAGCAAACTCAAAAACTTATTATGACTCCAGAATTGCGCCAGGCAATTACTATTTTACAGTTGTCCGCACTCGAACTTACCACGTATATTGAGGAGCAGCTTCTGGAGAATCCCTTGTTGGAGATCCAGGATGATAGTTTGGATATTAAAGAGGATTTAGAACCAATAGTGGAGGAGGAACACTTTGGTGATGAGAAATGGGAAGTAGATTGGCAGGACTATTTTCATGACCAGGATGAAAATAGTTTTCGTCAGGAGCGAGTAGTGATGGAGGAAAAACAACGTTTTGATCCTTTTATCGCCGCATCGCCAACACTTTTAGAGCATTTGCTGGAACAACTTCATGTTCAGAAAATTTCTGCGCCCTTATCTGTAGCAGAGTACATTGTTGGTAATCTAGATGATAATGGCTTTTTGACGTTGGATTTGGAAGACATTGCCTCCGAAACCAATGTTCCCCTCAAAGTAGCCGAAGAAGCGTTGGCTTTGGTTCAGACACTCGACCCGTTAGGGGTGGGTGCTCGCAATTTAGAGGAATGTCTACGCTTACAGTTACCACTTCTTCCGAACTGTCCTCCTGAATTACCAGAGTTATTAAAGCATCTTGAAGATTTGGCGGCAGGGCGTCTGCAACGAATTGCCCATGCCCTGAAAATTTCCGTATCCAGAGTGCAGGAACTGGCTGATTTGGTGCGTAAACTGGATCCTAAACCTGGCCTCAGTTATTCGGGTCCAGGAGATGTGCGTTATGTTGTTCCAGATGTAGTGATTGAAGATGTCGAAGGGGAATTTATTGTGCTAGTCAACGATATCACCGTACCCCGCTTGGGGATCAACAAGACCTATCGTGAAGCTCTAAGTCTCGAAGAAGAAGCAGAAACTCGCAAATTTGTAGAACAGAAACTGAATTCAGCGGCCTGGCTCATCCGCAGTATTGAGCAGCGTCGCCTAACGCTTTATAAAGTAGCCAAGGCTATTGTGAAGTGGCAATCGGAATTTCTACGTTCTGGTATTCATTATTTAAAACCGCTTAAGTTAAGGGACATTGCAGAGGAAATTGGCGTTCATGAGTCGACGGTTAGTCGCGCAACATCTCATAAATACATCCAAACTCCCCGGGGTATTTTCGAATTCAAATTTTTCTTTGCTAATAGAATGGCCAGAGGAAACAAAAATAACTCCAGTATCACAACCGAAGGGATTAAACATGCTTTGCGCGATATCATATCCTCTGAAAATTCCAAAAACCCTTATTCTGATCAGAAGATAGCTGATCTTCTTAAGGCCCGAAACATGGAAATTTCTAGGAGGACCGTAGCCAAATACCGTGATGAGTTAAGGATTGCAGCGACGACTGTCAGGAAAAGATATTAATTCTACTAACGAAGTAAAATCGCTTAGTCTATACGACTTTTTCATTCTAGGAATCGTTGGTTTTGGAACGATAAAAAGTCGTCGACTAGGAAGGTTAAAGCAGGAAACCGTACTTTGATGGAGAAGTAACTAAGAGTTGGATTTTTACGTAGGAAGTTTATTCTTCCAGTGATACTAAGTCTATTATTAAGATGTTTTTTGTTAATAGTATGACCCCGTCCACGCTTGGGTCGAAGTGAAAGGGGATATTTGCATGAACAAAAAAAGTATTAAAGATGCAGAGGTACACGGAAAACGAGTTTTGATCAGGACAGATTTTAATGTCCCGCTCGATGAGCAGGGACAGATAACCAATGATACCAGAATTCGCGCCTCTCTTCCCACAATTGAATATCTCGTAAAAGAAGGAGCGCGTGTCATTCTGGCTTCTCATCATGGGCGTCCCAAAGGAAAAGTCAATCCCAAGTATTCCCTGGCACCCGTTGCCAAGCGTTTGAGCGAACTGATCGGGCAAGATGTGCAGCTTGCTGGGGACTGTGTAGGGAATGTAGCCATGGAAGCAGTGAGCAAGCTGCAGAATGGGCAGGTTCTATTGTTGGAAAATGTTCGGTTTCATGCGGAAGAGGAGAAAAATGACCCAACCTTCGCCCGCGACCTGGCATCACTGGCCGAAATATTTGTCAACGATGCTTTTGGGACTGCGCATCGTGCCCATGCGTCTACAGAAGGAGTCGCCCATTATATTCCAGCTTATGCTGGTTTCCTTATGCAAAAAGAAGTTGAATTCATGGGTAACGCTTTAGAAAGGCCGGAACGACCTTTTGTGGCTATTATCGGTGGTGCTAAGGTGAGTGATAAAATTGGCGTTATTGAAAACCTCCTGGATAAGGTCGATGCTTTGATTATAGGAGGAGGAATGGCAAATAATTTCTTGAAAGCACAAGGATTTAATGTGGGGAAATCCCTTCTCGAAGACGAAAAAGTGGCATTGGCAAAGCAGCTGATTGAGAAAGCCAAGGCTAAGGGTGTCAAAATGGAACTGCCAAGCGATGTAATAGCGGCTCTAGCTTTCGAAGCGGATGCTGCACACCGTACAACGAAGGTATCGGAAATCAAGGAAAATGAGATTGTCTTAGATATAGGGCCGGACAGTGCCGAGAGGTTTGCCGCTCTAATTTCGACCGCTCGGACAGTGATCTGGAATGGTCCGATGGGTGTTTTTGAAATGGATGCCTTCGCTAAAGGAACTGAGCGTGTTGCTCAGGCAGTGGCAAATTGTAAAGGGAGCACCATTGTTGGAGGAGGGGATTCTGTAGCAGCGGTAGAGAAAATGGGTGTAGCAAATAAGATAACCCATATTTCTACAGGCGGTGGCGCATCTCTTGAGTTTCTGGAAGGGAAAGTGTTGCCGGGTGTTGCCGCAATAGGCGATGCGTGAGGTGAAAAGCACAAAGTTTATTAAGGTTAAAGCGATGCACGATGCACTAAGGTTTGAGGCAAGGCCTCAAAGCTCAAGATTTTATGATTAATTGTTTATTAATATCGATAGATATAAATGAATGTCGCGCCTCGCATAATGAAGTGGAGGAATTAAAGTGGCCAATCGACGGCCGGTCATTGCCGGTAACTGGAAAATGTATAAAACAGTAAACGAAGCAGTGGACTATGCAGTGAAATTTATCGAAGAGGTAAAGGATGTTACAGAACTTGACATAGTCCTCTGTGCTCCGTTTACAGTACTTTATCCTTTGAAAAACGAATTGGAGGAAAGTATTGTGCATTTGGGTGCCCAAAACATGTCTTGGTCAGATCAGGGTGCCTATACAGGTGAAATCTCCGCCCAGATGCTTCTCGATGTCGCCTGTACTTATGTCATACTTGGCCATTCTGAACGACGAGAAATGCTTGGTGAAACGGATGAAGTGATCAATAAGAAAGTGCAAAAAGCATTGTCAAAGGGCTTAACCCCCATCCTTTGTGTGGGGGAAAATCTAAACGTTCGCGGAGAAGGAAAGGCAGAAGAATACGTCCGTTCTCAGGTTACTCAAAATCTTTTCAACATATTGCCCGAGGAACTGAGTCGAATAGTTATTGCTTACGAGCCTATCTGGGCGATCGGTACCGGCAAAACAGCGTCCAGTCAAGATGCCCAGGATATGTGTGCCTCAATCCGTGCAACTTTAAATGGTCTTATGGGAATTGGAGCTGAGAAAGTGCCAATTCTCTATGGTGGAAGTGTTAAGGTGGAGAACATTGCAGAACTTTTGGCTGAGCCTGATATAGATGGTGCATTAGTCGGAGGAGCAAGCTTGGATCCCCTAAATTTTGCGAAGCTTGTCCATAATGCAGCCGTTGTTGCCCGAAAGGAAGGAAAATAGTTATGGGGACAAAACCACTTTTGCTGATGATTTTAGACGGTTGGGGTCATAATGCTGCTATAGAAGGAAACGCAATTGCCCAAGCAAATTTGCCAAATTTTCGTCGTTTAGAAAAAAAATACCCCCATACACTCCTTGATGCATCGGGTGAAGCCGTGGGATTACCAGAAGGTCAAATGGGAAATTCTGAAGTTGGGCATCTAAACATGGGTGCCGGGCGGGTAGTCTATCAGGAACTAACCCGCATCTATAAAGCTATCAAAGATGGAACTTTATTTACAAATCCCGTCATAATCGAAGCAATGGAGCGTGTACGCCTCAATAACAAAGCCTTTCACTTCGTGGGTTTACTCTCAGACGGGGGAGTTCATTCCCATATTGATCACTTGTTTGCCCTTCTGGAAATGGCCAAGGAACAAGGATTAAAAGAGGTATATGTCCATGCTATTCTCGATGGTCGTGACGTTTTGCCCCAGAGCGCCAAACATTATATCATTCGGCTGGAACAAAAACTTAAAGATTTAGGGATTGGCAAAATTGCTACTGTGGGTGGCCGTTACTATGTGATGGATCGGGATAAACGTTGGGAGCGCTTAGAAAAGGGCTACCGGGCTTTAGTTTTGGGTGAAGGAAAATATGCAATCAGTGCTTTAGCAGCGGTGGAGAGTTCCTATGATCTGCGTGTGATGGATGAATTCATGCTTCCAACGGTGATTGTTGATCGGGATGGAAAACCAGTGGGTTCTATTCAAGAGGGAGACAGCGTGCTCTTTTTTAACTTCCGTGCAGATCGCGCACGGGAAATTGCCCATGCCTTCGTAGATGAAGAATTTACTAATTTTACATGCCCAATTGACTTGCGGGTACACTATGTGTGTATGACTCAGTATGAGGATACTATTAATGCACCGATTGCTTTTCCGCAACAAAACCTAAAAAATACGTTGGGAGAAGTACTTGCTCAACACGGGTTAAAACAGCTGCGGATTGCAGAAACAGAAAAATATGCGCATGTGACTTTCTTTTTTAATGGCGGAATTGAGGAACCTAATCCGGGTGAGGAACGAATCCTTATTCCTTCCCCTAAAGTTGCCACCTATAACCTCCAGCCCGAGATGAGCGCACCGGAATTAACCAAAACGCTCCTGGAACAATTGAGAAATAATGCTTATGATGTAATTATTTTAAATTTTGCCAACCCGGATATGGTCGGACATACTGGTGTGTTTGAGGCAACCGTCAAAGCAGTGGAGGCAGTTGATCAATGTTTAGGCATGATATTTGATGAGCTTAACAAAATGAAAGGTACCCTTATTGTCACTGCGGACCATGGGAATGCCGAAGACAAAGTGGATTTAAAAACGGGCCTTCCTCTTACTGCCCATTCGACCAATAAGGTTCCCTTTATTATAGTCAACGATCAGTTTAAGGGACAAAAACTGCGTGAGGGTGGTGCGCTGTGTGATATTGCACCGACCCTTCTTGAATTACTCGACATTCCCAAACCTAAGGAAATGACCGGGAAGTCATTAATCGTTTAACATAAATCCTAAATAGGGGTTTATAGAATAAAAGGGGGTAATTATATGAATTATATTTCTGATGTTTATGCTCGTGAAATCTTGGATTCGCGGGGAAATCCAACTGTAGAAGTAGATGTCGTTCTTACAGATGGGACCATAGGCCGGGCGGCTATCCCATCAGGTGCATCTACAGGGGCTTTTGAAGCTGTTGAACTTCGGGACGGAGACGCTGCCCGTTATATGGGTAAAGGTGTATTGAAAGCAGTTGAAAATGTTAACTCACTAATCAGCCCAGAAGTAGAAGGACTGAGTCCGTTCGATCAACCTGGACTGGATCGTTTATTGATTGAACTTGATGGAACTCCAAATAAGGGGAAATTTGGAGCCAATGCGATTCTCGGTGTATCTTTAGCCGCAGCTAAAGCAGCTGCTGAGTCGCTTGGGTTACCCCTATATCAGTATTTGGGCGGCGTAAATGCCAAAGAACTTCCAGTGCCGATGATGAATATTTTAAATGGCGGCAGTCATGCCGATAATAATGTGGATATTCAAGAATTTATGATTATGCCTGTCGGAGCATCAAACTTTGCTGAAGCCATGCGCATGGGGACAGAAGTGTATCATAGTCTGAAAGCTGTACTTAAAGAAAAGAAACTTGCCACAGGAGTCGGAGATGAAGGTGGTTTTGCACCTAACCTCGCATCAAATGAAGACGCACTGCTTTGTATTGTTGACGCGATTAAAAGGGCAGGGTATACTCCCGGCGAACAAGTGGCACTTTCGCTTGATGTGGCTGCCTCAGAGATGTACGAAAATGGCATTTATAACTTAGCTGGGGAAGGACTAAAGAAGACTTCAGATGAGATGATTGATTATTATGAAGGGCTAATCGAGCGCTATCCAATTATTTCCATAGAGGATGGACTAGATGAAGATGACTGGGAAGGCTGGCGTAAGCTGACAGAGCGCTTAGGAGATCGCGTTCAACTTGTTGGGGATGATTTATTTGTAACTAACCCAGAGCGCTTAGCGCGTGGAATTAAGGAGAAATGTGCTAATTCCATCCTTATTAAACTCAACCAAATCGGCACCTTAACCGAGACCTTAGATGCAATCGAAATGGCCAAACGAGCAGGATATACGGCTGTTGTCTCGCATCGTTCCGGGGAGACAGAAGACGTTACCTTAGCCCATGTTGCTGTTGCAGTCAATGCCGGTATGATCAAAACTGGGGCACCAGCCCGGACCGAAAGGGTAGCTAAGTATAACGAATTGCTGCGTATTGAGGAAGAACTTGGTGAGAGCGCATTGTATCGTGGCCGGAAAGCATTAGCCAGATAGAGAAGTGTAAATTTTGCTTTACTTTGACACTTCTTGAGTTTTAATCAACCCTGTGCTAATATAATACCATTGATAATAAGTAGGTTTAGTGATAATGCGACAAGAGTTGCCATTAGAGGGGTGGTTTCATTGGTAATTGCTTTAGTTGTTCTGGTGATTCTTAGTTCTTTGGGGCTCATTATAACTGTATTATTTCAGTCTGGCAGAAGCGTGGGTTTATCCGGAGCCATTTCAGGCATTGGTGACTCTGTCTTTGGAAAAAAGAAAGGAATGGATGAATTATTCGCGAAACTCACAGCCATAATTGCTGCCGTTTTTCTATTGAGTTGCTTGGGCCTCGCAGCGTATATATAAAAACCTGATCATTGCTCCATTTTCACGCGAGTATTGCCAATCCAAGGAGGGGCACTTCATGAGAGGTGTCCCTTTAGTGATATTTTTGTACTCTATTCAAAATATTTACTTGGGAAGAAAAGGAAGTTATGCTATACTAAGGTACTAGGTGAGAGGAGGAGCTTTTATGTCCTCTGAAGGAATAAAAATAGTCGCTGAAAATCGCAAGGCTTTCCATGATTATTTCGTAGAGGATCGAGTAGAGGCCGGAATTATTCTTACTGGTACAGAAATTAAATCCATTCGTGAGGGGCGGGTAAATTTAAAAGATAGTTATGCACGCTTGGACAATGGTGAAATTTGGGTCCACCAGATGCATATCAGCCCTTATGAACAGGGAAACCGATATAATCATGATCCCCTTCGGCCGCGCAAATTACTACTTCACCGTTCTGAAATTAATAAATTAGGCGGAAAAATTCAGCAACAAGGGCTAACCCTAATCCCAATAAAAATATATTTAAAAAAAGGTTTGGCAAAAGTAGAATTGGCGGTTTGCCAAGGAAAGAAGAATTACGACAAACGTCAAGCACTTGCTGAACGAGAAGGTAAACGAGATATTGAACGAGCTCTAAGAGAGCGTAATAAGGCCTAATAAATAGAATTTCTCTTAAATAATTTTTTAAAAAATTTCCATAAAGATGTAATATCTCCATAGACATTTGCTTTGCTTAGAGCTCAAATATGATATAATATGAATGAAGCCCATATCAACGGGGGCGTTTTAGACTCGCTCGGGGAAGCGGTGGCAAAAGTTGCGCGTCGAGATTCCACCTGGTCTCGTTAAACGGTGGACAAAAATAGTTAACGAAGATAATTATGCCCTAGCAGCTTAGTGCTGCTAGCATCCTGCCTTCTGGACCTACGGTGAAGGGTCAGGGTGTCAACTTAGTAGGACGCTCTAATGTCAATGCTCGGAGACATTAGCTAAGATTATCGAGCTAGCCTGAACTGAATCCTTGCCTTCGGGAGTCATGACCGGCGAAATTCAAATTGAAGGATACACGCGTAGACGCTTTTGTGGTCGTTCTTCGATACAGGGGTGCAAGTCCCCTCGCCTCCACCAAATAATCTACCATCTATTAATAAAAAGAAGAAATTTACCGGTGGGTGTTTTTTATATTGCCTGAAAGTCCAGTATTAAAGCCGTTCCTGCGTTTTAGCGGAGCGGCTTCTGTCATTTGGCGAGGATTTTATTGCATTGATCAGAAAAATTCTGTCTTTTTTCGGTCGGCGTTAGTCATTTGATCGTTAAAAGATTGCATGTGGTGTGCATCCACGAGAGGGAATCGTTGAAAGATTGGGGAAACGTTAAAAGTTACTCTTTAGTTTAACGAACGGCATAAGGGATACATGGAGCGGCACCGGATAGCAACAGAGCGGGTTGCAGAACTAGAAAAGCAACATAGTATGCGTCGTGCGAAGGATAGAACCTTGGAAGGTTTTATCCAGGGAATAGGAATCCGACCATTAGCTATTGAGGAATTTGATGTAAAACTATGGCTAACTATTGTTGATAAGGCTAAGGTATTGCCCGATGGCAGGCTCGTGTTTACATTTAAGGACCGCACAGCTATTGAAACATAACAATGATTAATAATTAGACTAGATCTTTATAATTGTGACTGATAAAGCGGGGGAATGTTTTTTGTCAGGATTCCAATATATCTTTTAATCCTACGCACGGTATATTGGATTTCAAAAATAGGTTCCAGCTGACCAGTGCAAGCGCAGAAAAAATTGTAATCAATACGCCCAGACCTACTACTATATTTCCCCACGACACAGAAGCTATTGTCATTCCGATGGCTCCTAATACTGTAAACAATGTATTCATTAATGAAGATGCTGATCCAATGTCACTTTTCTGCTGTTCCAATAGTAAATTGGTACTGAACGGCCTGATTGCAGCAACGGATAATGACATCAGAACAAACGACAGTAAAAATAATATCGGAGCCACGGTTCCAATTGTCATTACCAAAACCCCACTTAAAGTTGATATTCCAAAAAATAGTAGTGTAATTACCTTCTTATCCATAGCGCTTAAGAACCGAACATATATGAATGGCCCGAAAAGCGTAAGTAAAGCATTGGCCGCAAAGAAATAACTGTAACTTTGAGCACTAAGGCCGAAGTAATCCTCATAAATATAGGCTGAAGTTGCTATATAGCCCATGAACGGTATCGCACCTAAGGAAAATATTACTGCAGGTATAATAAATCCCCTATTTTTCGCAACAATTAACAAGCGCCCGATGGAACCGGTCAATGTGCCTTTATACCTTTCTTCTTCTTTCAAGGTTTCCTGATATAATATGGATAATACTAGGCTTATTATGCTTATAATAGCCAGAGTCCAAAAGGTGCCTCTCCAATTAGTAAAGCGTAAAATAAAGGATCCAACTACCGGAGCCAGCATTGGGGCAAGTCCGGAAACAGTTTGGCAAACAGCCAATATCAACTCTCTTCTTTTGCCTGAGAACGAGTCCTTAATGATAGCTATTGAAACGGATGTGATACCGCCCGCCCCTATCCCCTGAAGAGATCTGGCTAAAATCAGGAAATATATATTACTAGAAAGTGCACAAACGATACTACACATCATATATACAATGCTTCCCATTATAAGAACAGGCTTACGGCCATACTTGTCACTCAGTGGGCCCCAAAACAGCATTCCAACAGCGTAAAAAATGAAGAATGCGCTTAATGTCAAATTAGTTATTGCCGAGCTGCTTCCAAAATATGAATTCATTTGGGGCAATGCAGGCAAGTACAGATCAGTTGAAAGCGGTATAAACATATTCATTAAGGCGATAAAAGCGATAAGTCCTTTATTCCCCAAATACACTTGGCTGATGTCTGCTGTCAGGTTACTTTCAGCATCTACTTCATACATCGCGATTTGGGTTTCAGCTTCTAGCATAGGTATAGATTCGATATCTTCATTTTTTTGTTGCATAATAATCATTCCCGCTATTGTTTATGTAGCTTGCTACATAAACGCCCAAAAATATCGAAGTCTTTTGACTCCATCCTATTACTCTTGAATATTTGCATAGACTGATTTTAATAATGATTTTAATTCCTGGATCTGAACCTCTGTCAGTCCTTGCAGCAGTTTTTGTTCAGTTGTCTTTCTAAAGTCATCCATTGCCTTATAAATAGAAGCCTCATTTTCGGTAAGATAAATATTTTTAATCCGCTTATCCTTTGAGTCAAATTCGCTTGTTATCAAGCCCTTACTCTCTAAGCGCTTCAAAATCCCAATGACGGTAGGATGAGTTACATCGAAATAGTCTTCAATATCCTTCTGTGAGGTTTTTTCCCCTATACGTTCACGCAGATAAATTAGAATTCGTGCTTGGGAAAATGTTAAATTATACTGTTTTAGATGTTGGTTAGCTGCCTTTTCGATGTAATCAGAAATAAGTTTTACCAATGGAAATATATCGTCAAACATAAGTATTCTCCAACAATATAATGTAGTACGCTACAATTATATTGCAGAACAATAAAATCGTCAACCTTCAATACAAACCAAAGACACTCCAAAGAGAGTCTTAGAGGTATCGCTTTGGGGATCATGAACGCGGTGGTGAAGTTAAATGAAATGCCGCTGTGGTAATTATAAACAACTATCCGCAGGGCTGGCTACAATTCTAGCCCTGCGGTTTTGTTATGAACTAATTGTAATCACATTGACAAATGCCGATATGCTTTAGTATTATAGATCATATCGAAATGTTTGAATGTCATCTAAATATATAAATATAGGAGGAGAAATTTGATGAACTCTTATGCCGATTATGTTCCCGTATTTAAGGCGTTATCAGATGAGACGCGTTTAAAGATAATTGATATGTTGTCATGTGGTGAGATGTGCGCATGTGACATATTGGAAAAGTTCAGTATTTCCCAGTCAACACTCAGCTACCATATGAAAGTACTAACTGAAAGCGGTCTGGTTAACGGTGTTCGTGATGGAGCTTGGATGAGATATACGCTTAATAGTGAAAGAACAAATGAAGCCATTAATTTTATCAACTATATAACTCATGACAAGGATGATTGCATCTGTAAGCAATCTAGCTGCAAGGTATGCACTGAATAAAAATGAGGGGGAACTTTAGCATGAAAAAAATTGAGATTTTTGATCCCGCTATGTGCTGTCCCACCGGGGTATGGTGGACCATCAATTGATTCGGAACTGATGAGGATGGCTATAGATACGGCACCAATCGACCATACCTTATTGCTTCTTGACTCAACCCTCAGTTACCACCGGGAGGTGCAAAGAACCAAAGGCGAAACCCCTATATCGGTGCAGAGACTATTACCAAGACTGCGGGATGAAAAACATACTGAGGTAGTCATCGTTACCTTACCGGAAGCTACCCCTGTGTTTGAAGCGATGCGACTGCGCGAGGATTTAAGTCGAGCCGGTATTAATAATAAATGGTGGGTAGTCAATCAGTCTCTTTCCGCGGCTGATGTA
>JBMNTM010000041.1:0-11754 GCA_050945735.1 Desulfosporosinus sp. | reverse complement strand
CAAGGTTTTTAGCCAATTTTTCAATATTTCCTTGCATTAGAATTCGACATATAGACCCTATAACCCTTGTAATTTCGCGATTTTTAGCTATTCAGCAAGCCCCAATTACGATTATGATGTCAACAACAACCTCAAAAAAGTAACAGACAAATTCAGCTACATGATAACTCCCCAAGACACCAGCAGCTTAACCGGAAGATACAACGTCCCGGACACAACCCTGGTCTCCTTGAACAAAATAGCTACAGCCTCATCATCCGAAGCAGGCAGTGTAACCCCGGACAAAGCAGTTGACGGGAATTACTCCACCCGCTGGTCTAGCCTTTACACTGACTCGCAATGGATCTGCGTAGATTTAGGCGCAGAAACCAATATAAAGCGGGTCGTCCTCAACTGGGAGGCAGCCTATGGAAGAAGCTATAAAATCCAAACCTCCAATGACGCCCAAACCTGGACAGATATTTACAGCACCACAAATGGAGATGGCGGAACAGACGACCTCACAGACCTAAATGGCAGTGGCCGTTATGTCAGAATGCTAGGCATCCAAAGAGGGACCGCTTACGGTTATTCCCTCTGGGAATTCAGTATCTACAAAAGTAACTATGTAACTTCTTCTATAGAAGCCTCCGGTGCTTCGGCCGACAAAGCCTTTGACAACAACTCCCAAACCCGTTGGTCAAGCCTTTACAGTGATCCCCAATGGATCTATGTCGACCTCGGCGCACTCAAAAACATCAAACGCATATCCCTGGATTGGGAAGCAGCCTTTGGCAAAAGCTATACCATCCAAACCTCCGATGATGCCCAAAACTAGACAACCATTTACAGCACTACCAGCGGAGACGGTGGAACAAACGACATCACAGGCCTAAATGTTAACGCCAGATATGTCAAAATGAACGGTACAGAAAGGGGAACCAGTTATGGCTATTCCCTCTGGGAATTCAATGTCTACGGCAGCGACTCCCTAATCACCAGATATGAATACGACCAAGACAACAGACCGCTAAAAACCATCCTCAATAACTTAAGAAGCCAAACCAACAGCTATGACATCCTAGGCAGAATATATCAAATAACAACAGACACCACCACCCCATATACCACAGCAACAACTATTTAGCAGGAACCGGCAATGCCACAACCACAAAAGTAAGCAGCATAGAAAATGCAGGCAGCAGTATAAGCTACGAATACGACGAAAACGGGAATATAACCAAAATAACTCAGGGCAGCAACGAAATAACCTACAGCTATAACGAACTGAATGAACTAATCCGAGAAAACAACCAGGTAATCAATAAAACCATAACCTATTCCTACGACAGAGGGGAAATCTAACAAGCAAAATAGAATACCCCTATACCACAGGAACCCCTGGCACCCCAACCTATACCTACAACTATGCTTACGATGACACAAACTGGAAAGGCAAACTCACCAGCTATGACAGCAAAGCAATAACCTATGATAACATAGGCAACCCCCTGACCTATGACGGCTGGACCTACACCTGGGAAGCAGGCAGACAGCTCGCTACAATGGTCAAGACTGGGCAAAATATAACTTTTAAGTATAACGATTCAGGCATCCGAACCCAGAAGACCGTTAATGGAGTTACGACAAAATATTACTTGAATGGTGATAAAGTAACTCTTGAAGATAACGGCACGGATAAGCTATATTATAGCTATGATGCTACCGGAAACCTTGTAAGCATGAATCTAAACGGCATTGAGTACTATTATATCCGAAACGCTCAAGGTGATATTATAGGTTTGTTCGATGGTGCAGGAACACAAGTTGTTAGCTACCGGCGTGCAGCTTGCCTAATTAGTACATACGGTTCCTAAAGGTGAGGATTGGCTTTATGAGTTGAAATACGACGGCTACAGGATACTGGCGTATATTGAAGGCAACAGTGTCCGGCTGATCACCAGAAACGGCAAGGACTATAGCGCACGGTTCCGGAATGTCGCCTCTTCTCTCGTTGAATGGGCAGGCGGCAGGGCGATGGTTCTGGACGGTGAAATAGCCGTCATAGGCACCGCGGGTAAGACGGATTTTCAGGCGCTGCAGAACTATATAAAAAATCCCCAGGCCCAAAACCTGAGCTATATCATTTTTGATCTCCTGGCACTAGATGGAGCGGACCTCCGAGGACAACGCTTGCTTGACCGGAAGGAAACTTTGGCAGATTTGATGAAAGATGCCCCCGAAAACCTGCACTATAGCCGGCATGTAAGAGGTAACGGACAGGAAAGTTTCCGCGTGGCCTGTAAGGCAGGCATGGAAGGGATAGTAGGCAAAAAGGCTGATTCCATCTACAGCGGAGCAAGAAACGGCGCCTGGATCAAACTAAAATGCGATAACAGACAGGAATTTGTGATTGGCGGCTATACGCTTTCTAATAGAAAAACGAGCGGAGTAAGTTCCCTGCTCCTTGGCGTCTATGAAGACGGGAACTTAGTCTATGCCGGACGTGCCGGCACCGGCCTGAGTGAAGCCGATATAAAAGATCTGGAGGGAAAATTTGCCGGCATACAGAGAATGGAGTCCCCCTTCCAACCTACGCTCAAGCCTAGGTCGAGGGAAAAGATCACCTGGCTTGAACCTGAACTGGTCGCGGAAATTAAATTTGCCGAATGGACCAAAGAGAATTTGTTAAGGCATGCAAGCTTTAAAGGTCTGCGGACAGATAAGAATCCCAGGGATATTAAAAAGGAAAAAGCAGATGACGAAACACAACTTCAATCATCTGCGAAAGAAGCTGCGAATGAAGCGGAGATAGCCATGGATGCAAATGCCAAAAGCATCATTATGGATGCAAATCCAAATAGCATTATTATCGAAGGAATCAAAATATCCAATCCGGACAAGGTGATTTTTGCCGACCCCGAACACACCAAAGGGGATGTGATCGAGTATTACGCCTGGGTGGCAGAACGCATGCTGCCGTATGTGAGCCACAGGATCCTCAGCATTGTACGCTGTCCGAAGGGTATCTCCGAGACCTGCTTTTATAAGAAGCATCCCGGTCCGGGGAGCCTTGGCATCGTCACCATCCCTATTTCTACCAGTGGCGGAGAAATGGAAGAGTACTTCTATATTGAGAACATATCCGGGCTGATCGCCGAAGCGCAAATGAACACGCTGGAATTTCATACTTGGGGAAGTCGTGTGGACGAGCTGGAAAAGCCGGATATGATGGTATTTGACCTGGATCCGGATGAGGGAATGGAGCTGAGCAGGGTGCGTCAGGGTGTGCGGGATATAAAGAACATTCTTGCTGAGCTTTCCCTGAACTCCTATCTCAAAACCAGCGGGGGCAAAGGGTACCATGTGGTCGTCCCTTTAAAACCTTCCGCTGCATGGGATAGGTTTCACGATTTTGCCAGGCGTGTTGCCGAAGTGATGGAGCAGAAGTGGCCTGATCGTTACACAAGCAATGTGCGAAAGGCCAAGCGTACCAACAAGATCTTCATTGACTGGGTTCGCAACGGCAGAGGTGCTACCAGCATTGCCCCCTATTCCCTGCGAGCGCGGAAAGGGGCCGGGGTATCCATGCCCATCGCCTGGGAAGAACTGGACACGGTAGCTCCGGACGGTGTCAATATTGCTGAGGCGATCCGGCGGGCCGGTGGCGCTGACCCCTGGAAAGATTTCTTCCGGAATAATCAGCAGCTTAAATGAACCCTTCAAAAAATGCGCAAACAAAAAAGCCACTATTACTAGCAGCTTGTTATGTAATAAGAGCACGTAATAATCTTCCTGACACCAGTATAGATCGCTGATTACCCGACCATGATCTTCCGACCATAACCAAGCAGGTCACCACCTATACTAATGATTCGTTCGACTTTGCAGGATATCTACCCAGCCATATACAACCTTTCGGCTGTATATAACCGACTTCTTACCCATGCATATATCCTTAAGACATATGATTGAGTATGAACATTCCAACACCCGGCAAAATCTTAGCTCGACCCTTTAGAATAAGTTGGAACCTTAAGACAATCCATAATAGACTGAATTAAAGCTTTTCCCCACCCTAAAAGATCTTCCCTCCGACCATATACAAGCGTTTGACCACCTGCATATGCTCTTTGGCCGACCCATATACACCCGCTATTGGAGCATATATAAATCTTGGCTCAACCATTACATACCCTTATGATCATAGATTGCTCTTTTACGCTTTATTATATACTGGAAATTTTAGGGTCTTATTTAATTTTAGGAATTGGTGAAAATGGCAAAACTATCAGCAAATAGCAAAGAAAAAGTATTGCAAGCAAAGTTAAGCAGAAGGCGGTTTTTAGGCATGGGCGTATTAGCAACGCTTTTTTTGGCTGGAGCACCGGTTGGGAAACTAATGGGTAAAGAATATGAAGAGGATACTGAATCAATATCTAAAGCAAATCATCGTCCTGAGCCAATTAAGTGGTTAGATAAAGATATAACAGTCGCCTGGTTAGGTCATGCATCCTTTTTAATAAATTTCTATGGTACCAAAATTCTTATTGATCCTGCTTTAGAAACCAGAATCGGCTTAACCCCAGTGGGGAATTATACCGTAGGTCCAAAGCGGTATGTAGAGCCGGCACTGAGTGCAGAAGACCTTGGACCGGTAGACTTACTTTTACTCTCACATGCTCATACGGATCATTTTGATCTGCCAACTATAAAGAAAATTGAATCCTCAAACACGCATATAATTACAGCGAAAAATACTGCTTCTTTACTTGAAGGGACAGACTTTGCATCAATAAAAGAATTGCACTGGCAGGAGAGCGCAGATATAGCCGGAGTTACCATTGAAGCAATAGAAGGGCAGCATTGGGGTGCCCGTTTACCTTGGCAAAAAGGAATGGATGCCAATAGTCTGTTATTATCAAAGAATGGAGTGAATATATTTTTTGGGGCGGATACAGGCTATACTACTAAAATAAGTGAACAACTTCGGAATGTAGATATAGATCTTGCAATAATGGGTATAGCGGCATATTCTCCAAAAGCCTTTGAGAATAAACATGCCACTCCTGAACAAGCATGGCAAATGGCAGAAGAAATGAAGGCTAAATGGGTAGCACCGATGCATTGGGGCACTTTCAAGTTGTCTAAGGAACCCATGGATGAACCTATTAAAAGATTTAGATCAGTGTCTGCCGGTCAGGCAGAAAAAGTGGCTATTCAGGAAGTTGGCGGGACGTGGGTAAGACCTGGAACTTAAATAATTCGTTTGATTCCTCCGTATCATAAAGGCGTAAACATAATACGTCCTCTGCCATTTCGTAGGCATCCTCCAGGTTATCCGCTTCAGTATAAGGCAGTTTTATATACTCTTCCACTTGCATAAATACTGAAGTCGAAGACATAGTTGCATATCGCAAAGGCGAAAGCCCTTGTATGCTATCGCCAATCTTTTATTCCGGTGAGCTCTTACACGAGTAAATATTTATTTATGAGTTTAATTTTTGCGATCTGAGCAGGAAATTGAGGAAAGATGTGGAATGAATCTGATAGGAAAAGGTGGGTAATAATGTGCAAAGGGCTGAGCATATGGAAAGAAAAATCAGGCAACAGGTTAGAGGCTCCAGAACGCAGGATGGTGCAGGAGTAAATCTGGTTAGAGTTTTAGGAAAAGAAACGATACAGGAATTCGATCCGATTTTAATGCTCGATTCCTTGGACAGCACAAATCCTGATGATTACACGGCGGGATTTCACATGCATCCGCACAGGGGTATCGAAACAATCAGTTATGTGTATCGTGGGCATATGACCCACCGGGACAGTTTAGGAAACGAGGTCACCATTGGAGACGGGGAAATCCAGTGGATGACGGCAGGCTCCGGCATTTTACATGAAGAAAAACTGCCGACAGCTGAAAGATTGCTTTGGGTGCAGCTTTGGCTTAATCTTCCTGCTAAGGACAAAATGGCTCCGCCAGCTTATCGAAGTATCAAGAACGCGGAAATTGAAGAAATTGAACTGGAGAACGGTAAGCTGAGACTGCTCGCAGGTGAATTTAAAGGTAGAAGGGGGTATATAAGCAAATATTTGCCCTTGGACTATTATGATATTCACCTTGATCCTAATGCTTCTATTGTCTTGAATACTGATAGTGAGCGTTCTGTAATGGTGTTCACCCTCTTAGGGGACGCATATATCGGCGACGAATTGATAAAAGAAAAGACGGCTGTAAAACTTACTTCCGGTGACCATGTAGAGATAAAGGCAACAGACAAAAATGCTCAAGTGTTATTTATCAGTTCGACACGCCTGGCTGAACCGGTAGTTTGGGGTGGCCCTATCGTCATGAATACAAGGGAAGAATTGAATAAAGCTTTCAATGATTATAAAGAAGGCACATTCTCACAAAACAGGATTTCATACTAAGGATATTAAAGATATCAAAGGATGCAGGAAGGAGTGCTCAAATTAAAAAGAATTAGAGTGGGGCATTAAGATTGAGAGATGTGTTTGTGGGCTATGTTTTGCCGTATGCTCCATTCGGCAGAAACGTGAAGATTTAACATCAAATACATCGAAAGGATGCACTATTTTTACAGAACTGCAGAAAAATGCCAAAACGGTAGATTCCCTCGCCGTCGAAAAATGAGATATTCGAGTGGCGGGTTTTTTTATTCACATCTGGAGGTGGAAAAGTCTCGGTAAGGATTGATCAAGATGATGTAAAACAACAAGCAATCATCTGCGTTCAAGATAATGGTGAAGGCATTTCACCATTATGGTAACTTTACCTACCAGATACTATTGGCGATAAACTTCAATTGATTTTTGCACTTTTCAACAGACGCATTTACAGTTATTTTTACTCTATTAATCCGGAGTGATTCTCCAGTGTATCGATCAACCGGACTTGGTGCTTATCTTTGTGCCTAACTTGGTGCTTTTCTTGTGACGCAATGATGTCATACAGGGCGGAAAGCGTAAATTCGATAAACACGCCGGAGTCGTTCGCGTGGTGGGCATTCTCAATCGCCTTATAGTATTCCGGCCTGTTCTGGTAAAGCACCGACTCCATCGGTATCCAAGCAAAAATATCGTTCCATTTAGCAAGGAGTAGTGTCTGCCACAGCCGACCCATGCGACCATTGCCGTCCGCAAACGGGTGGATGGTTTCGATTTCGTAATGCAGAATCGCGCTTTTCAGCACGGGGTGCAGTTCCGATTCTTTCGCCCATCCGAACAGTTCTTTCATAAGCTGCGGCACGAACTGCGGACGCGCCCCCATTTGAACCGCCACATCGTCGTCGAACACGCCCACGTCGCCTCTCCGGAATTTGCCGGACTCTTTGACAAGTCCGTTCGTCATCAGCTGGTGTGCTTTGTATTTACGAGTTCGTTACTTGAGAGAGCCGTCATTCCCCGAGAAATATTTTCAAGATCCAGGGTTATTTCTTTCAGCGTCTGGTCAAGCAAAACAAACTTGTCTTTATAGTGCAGGTAAAAAGTGCCTCGGTTAATGTTGGCTCTTGTTGTAATGTCTTTTACTGTTAGGGCATCAAATCCTTTTTTTCAATCAATAAAATCATGGCTTGTCGGATTGCTTCTTTTGTACGGCTAATCCGCCGGTCTTCAGTTAAGTTCATGCTCTCCTATAAAGTAAAGTTCAGTGACCTGAAAAATTCCAGGACAACTGCTGTGAGATTATATATAGTGAAAACTTCGGCGATGAGGTTAATCCGCTCAGTTTTTAGAGTTTGAAAATGACAACAATCTGTTTGAAATAAGAAAATTGGCTGTTCAGGATTTCTTTAAGTATGCGAAAGAAGATATCGGCGAAAGTCGCGAACTGCTGGCTATTGCGGAGAAACTCAAAAAACCGGTCTGAAAACGAAAGACGCTTTGCACCTTGACATCGCAATAGCGGCAAACTGTGATTACTTTATGTCGACCGATGTCAGACTATTAAAAGTGAATGATCCGCGCATAAAGGTCATAAATCCTGTTGATTTTGTAATGAGAAAGGAACAATTACATAAAAAACTAAAAAGCCTTTCGACATATTGTAAATAAAGTTACAAATTTTATGTTAATTTATGCTATTGGTAAGTTCCTCCTATCCCCCAATCATACGATTGACAAGTAATATAAACTTATCCTTTTTCTTCTCTAAACCAAAAGGATTCCAGTGTTTTCGCAAGACTGTCCCTGTCCATTATCTTTTTATATAAATGCCAGTGCTTTGGAAATAGTCTTATATAATTCTTGTGGCCGTAACGTTCGTCGATAAGTAAGACCACTCCGGTATCGCTTTCACAGCGAATAACCCGGCCGGCGGCTTGTAAGACCTTGTTCATCCCGGGATACATGTAGGCGTATTCATATCCCCTGCCGTTTTTACTATTAAAATAATCCCTGATAATATTTTGCTGAACGCTTAGTTGGGGAAACCCAACACTCACAATAACCGTACCGATAAGTCTGCTGCCTTTAAGATCTATACCTTCAGAAAATATTCCGCCGAGTACGCAGAACGCTGCAAAGGTTCTTTTAGGATTTTCACGAAAAGATGACAAAAAGTTTTCCCGTTGTTCTTCTGACATAAAAGATTGCTGTTCTACTGCGGTTATATCGGGAAAGGCTGTAATAAATTCTTCAAAAACATCACGCATATATTTATAGGATGGGAAATATATAATGTAATTGCCCGTTTTGTGCGAAACAAAAGCACCAATGAGCAGACTTAACCTTTGTTTAGTTTGTTCTCGGTTATGATACTTTGTTGAGATATTGTCCGCAGTTATAACACAAAGATTCCGCTTGTCAAAGGGGGAATCCAGAGATAAGAGCCTGTCTTCTTCTCCCCCGCCAAGAATCTCGCGAAAATATTCAAGCGGAGAGAGCGTGGCTGAAAACATAATTGCTGAACTTCCTCGTTGTAAAGCTTGTCCCAGAAGAAACGATGGGTCCAGACAAAACAATTTGAACGTCACCTCGTTCCGCTGAGCTTCAACCAGGGTTACGTATCTCTCATCATAAAAGTCAACTATAGTCTGAAAACTCAGGACGTCAAAATAGAGCTGCAGGAAATTAAGGTCTTCACTTAAGCTTCTATTTTCCTTAAGCATCAATTCGCATATGGCAGTATATTTATTGATAACGTTAATGAAATCCTTAGGCTTTTCAAGCGTGATAAAATATCCCTGCTCACCGCACTGTTTACGCATCTCAACCATAAATTTGTTAATGTTATTCAGAACTTTGTCCAGTTGCTTATTTCTACCCTTATATTCTTTTTTAACTTTATAAAAATCCGATTTAAATAACTGCGCCGAAAACATTTCTCTCGACCTGTCGACCAGATTGTGTGCTTCGTCAATCAGGAAAACATAATCTCCACTGCTTTCCGCAAAAAAGCGTCTCAGATACGCTCTGGGATCAAAAACGTAGTTATAATCACAAATAATGCCGTCCGCCAAAAGAGAAATATCGAGAGAAAGTTCAAAAGGACAAACTATATGCTTTTGGGCATATTTTTTAATTTCATTTCTGGAAAAATAATCGCCTTCTTCGATCGCTTCTAAAATGGCGTTATTGACACGGTCATAATGTCCTTTGGCATATATACAATACTCAGGGTGACATACGGGCTTTTCACAAAAGCAGATTTTTTCCTTTGCCGTAAGTGTTAGTGTCTTCATTTTAAGACCACTCAGGCGCATTTTTTCAAAGGCTTCCTCAGCAACCTGACGAGTAATTGTTTTGGCAGTAAGGTAAAATAGTTTGGCAGCCTTTCCCTCCCCCATCGCTTTAATGGCAGGAAAGAGCACGGAAATGGTTTTTCCTGTGCCGGTGGGTGACTGCGCAAAAAGTTTTTTTCCGCTGACAATCGTTCGATAAGCGGCTACCGCAAGCTCTCGCTGCCCTTTGCGGTAAGTCGGAAAAGGAAACTGCAGCGTCTTGATAGAAAGGTCTCGCTCCTTTTTCCACTCGGAAGAAAAGCTTGCCCATAGCGAGTACTTTTCAATAAGCACGCGAATGAATTCTTTGAGATCAGCGATATCTAAAACACGCATAAACTTTTTTGATTCGTTAGTATCCAAATTAAAATAAGTAAGTTGAACCGCTATTTCCGGTAAATGGTTTTGAACGGCAAAAATATAAGCATAACATTTTACTTGTCCCCAATGCACAATGTTGTGGTCTTCTTCAATTAAATCCAGCGGCAGCAGCGTTGTTTTTATTTCATCAATTGTATATCTGCCCTCGTGACGAAAAATACCGTCAGCCCGGCCTTCAAGCATGAAATCTATCCCATTAAAATGGTACGTTTCAGACAGCATAACTTCACTTTGATAGTCCTCATATATTCCGCGGTTGTTCTTCTGCAAAATACGATGTGCTTTAGCCCCTTCAAGCATTCTGTCCTTGGAAACATATCTGCTGTCTATGTCTCCACAACGCATTATTAATTCAACCAACTGCCGGATCGGAAGTTTAATCATGATGTTATCTCCCAACAAAATTAAGGGATATTCCTAAGGGTTGTGCTGCGACCGATTAAGTCAGGTTAATATCTCTCAGCAAAATCAGGGATCATACCCCTATCTAAGATTATAACCCAATAACCCTCTTCAAGGGTAACACCGCCCTGCAAATACCCAATCAATTCGCCTGTGGTAGGCTGATTTTCCCCGTGCATATTTGGGGTGTACCCCGCCGGGTGTTGAATTTTCTGGATAAGCTGAAAACGATCTCCTCTGACTATATTTTTGCCGTCGCTAATAATGCCGGTCAAGTAGCCAATACATTGGTTCAATTAAAAAATGTAATGGAAGGGAAGGTTTAGTTTTATCCGGCGGATGGAATGTCGTTATGCCTTCAAACTATATCCCTTGGAGCGGTCCCGGCCCCATAGATAAACAACATGAGTGTTTTCAAGCAGCAGGTATCAAGCTGGCCATTATTGCAGGGAAAGTACGCGCCAGGGTTAAAATAAGGTAAAGACTTAAAATAATAACCAATTAGTATTTCTGTTTAAGGAGAAGATGATATGATTACAAATCAATAGCAAGGAGCAATATTATGTGGACAGCAACTTGGGCGCTTAATACCCTGGTTGCAAAAGGAAAGTCTACAGACTGGATGGTTCACATAATAGGACATTCCATCAGCGCATATACCGATGCCACACACGGTATATGCGAAATCGCTTAATAAGCAGATTTACGGAGCGTAACTATACTATGATATTTAAGGGTAGCACAATAAATAATTTAAGCAGCATTATGTAGGGGGGATCAGGAAATGCCAGATATAATAGAACAGGTAAGGCAGGAACTGGTTGATAACGCCGATGAAACTACAAAGGAGAGTGGCAATAGATTCTTTAAGGAAGAAGTAAAACTGTATGGTGTAAAAACCGCAATCGTCTCGGCGATATCCAAACAGGCATTCGGGAGTATCAAAGAACTATCCAAAAAAGAAATATTTGCTTTATGTGAACAATTATGGATGTCCTGAATAATGGAGGAATCCTGAGTGGTATAACATAATAAGCGTGCTACTCAACAGTATGCTACCCAAAATATCTGTAAACCAGTGAACACCTGACATCAAGCGCCCGGCAATCATAGCAACCGTAAAATCACAACACGTTGAAGCGGATTCAGAAAATGAAACCGAGAAGCCCAAAGATCCCCAAGATCCAGGTGAGCCACCCGTTTCCGGTGGAAGTCAATCTGATAAGAATGAAATAGCTCACCCAACGCATAA
>JBMNTM010000040.1:0-11869 GCA_050945735.1 Desulfosporosinus sp. | reverse complement strand
CCAGTTATATCAAGGCTTTATTCGCACAACCGAGGTGCGAAAGTTGAGTTAAATAGAAAAAAGCTAATTTATTTAATTAAAAGTAGGGCTTAAACAAGGTAATCGGATCGAAATTGGGACCCTAAATTTTTCAGAATGAAAATCTATAATGAAAAAAGCAGTTCTTGTAAGAATGCGTGATCTCTGCGGCCAATAAATAGTTTTCTTTTTCATTATAGACTTACTATTCATATCCTTCCCCATTAATAATCATCCTTTTTTATTGGAGGGATTAACGACTGATAAGATCCAAAATATAATTAGTAAATTTTCCCGAAATCCTGTCTGCCTAAAACCATTTCCCCTCCGCTTGGCAAATGCAGTCCTCTGCTTATCCTCCTATACCGCGACAAGATTGCGCTAAACTACTTAGCTTGATTTAAAAGTTTCTGGTTATGACGCTTAACGTGGGAGCTTAGAGCAGCCGCTTTAAGCTTTCGATAGTATTCTGAACTCCGGTCCTTACTGGCATGCTCATACTGTAGCAGCATCTGGTTTATAACCGAGTCGTACTCAACAAGGCTATCAGAATGAGGTAGTATGCCCTTTTGTAATTCGCTAGTAAAAACTTTTTCAATTTTATTAAGCGATTGACTTTCAGAAATGATGCGTTCTTTTGTTTTTGGGGTCATGTTAGTCACATTCGGCAGGTCACCTATCTGCTTTGCGTAATTGTTCTTTACGGCATTTTTCCAATCAAAATCATTTTTAAGATGATCGGTATTTATATTCTTTGCAGTGTATATTTCTCGCAAATGATTTACCTTAGTATCGGGGATATATTTATTATAAGTCTTTTCATAACTCTCACTTATTGCATAACCCATCTGAGATTCTAAGCTTTTTGCTTTTTTCTGAGACTTTGCTGTGGGAATGGCTTTCTTAATTCCTTCCATGCGGTCAACACGTTCATCTCTCTCTTTTTTTATCTCATCCGGTGTAGCATCCATTGGTAATGTAAAAAAATTACTCGTGTTATCGTAAGTCTTACCCGAACTTACATGAGTAAATTCATGAAGACCTGTACCAATGGCGTCATTTAAATCGGAGTTAACTCTGTTTCTAACTATATAAGACTTGGTCACGCCTCCTGCATTATCGCTACCTATAATGCGCTTGGCATCGGATTTATCGCCTACACTGTAACCTATTGTAGAGGTTTGATCCGCCGCTACGCTGGCAGTGATGGCCTGCATAGCCTTGGAGTACCTAGATTTAGGCTTGTAAACGCCTTTAAGAGTATTCAAGGTTTTCTTACCCTTTTTAATGTAAGATGACTTTTGATTTTCTGCTATGCCATCCTGGGTATCGACAATGTTAAGTAAGCGATTTATATTTGCATCCGCAGTCTGCGACTTGCCGCCCTTCATGGAAAGTTGATATATGATATCTTCAGCATTGGCAGTGCGACCTTTGTACTTTGTTTTCTCGCCGGTGCTGTTTTCATTTATGTAATCCATAGCGGCATTCATAAGCGCCATTTCGTCTGCAGCGGAGTTGGACTTGTTATAGGCTTTAACAAGCTCATTGAGCTTCTGATAACTACGGTCTTCGGCATACGCCCGTTTTCCGAATTTATATTTAGACACATCGAGCTGGTGAGCGGAGAGATTAGTTTGCTGCTGAAAATTAGTATTCTTCTTACTCCATGGCCACATCATCTGTACACTGCCCATCGGTACTGAGACTGTTGGCAGCGAGATGTCAACCGCACCCTGCTGGACCGTATGGACAAGTTCATGGGCAGCTACAGAGGGATCAAAACCACCCTCAGCAAAATACACATCGTGACCTGTAGTATAAGCCCTTGCTCCGATACTACCTGCCTTATCAGCCGCAGTGCTGTCCGTATGGAAGCGTACACTTGAGAAATCTGCACCCATTTTCTCACCGAGAGCAAATTTTACCTCCTCAGGTGTCCGGGCACCACTAACGGAGGAGGCGATCTGATCGGCCTCCTGCTCGGCAGCAGGGATCTGGTTTTGCTTTCTAGAGATTGACAGAGCGCTTATAGCAGCCTTAAGGTCGTCCATCCGCTCTTTGCTTGTCGGAGTGTTTACCCCCAGCATATCCAGCATGGCGATATTGGATATAGGAGAGTTCGCTTTCTGCTTCTTCTCCCGCAACAGCACATTCTTAGAATCAGTGCCTGGTTTGTTAATATTCAAATACTCGCCCATATACCAGAAACCCCCATTGTGTTCAATCTTAATTTTACACCCATAGCTTTACTGAGCCCTTGCGGAGCTAATTAATAGCCAATTAATAATGTAACAATGTCACTGATAAACTTACACCGAAATTTTTTGTTTAGGGGTTTGCCCCCTAAAGGGAAACAGGAATGAAAAGGCAAACACCAGAAAAACCGCACCTAAAATTACAAGTGAATTTAAACCGGAAACCGCCGGGATCAGCATCATCCACCCATAGACCAATGGACTTATCATTTGGATTGCATTTCCCACTACCCCCAGGAAGGCTAAGGAGTTTGTAACGCCAACGTTGTTCTTGATTTCCGGTATTTCAATAAAGTAATTCATAGCTACCGGCGAACCAAAACCATCGAAAAGCCCCATTAAAGCCGTGGATAAAAGAATAATCCCCACTGAAGACCAGATACCGATAATCAGTATTCCCAGTCCTCCGATAAAAAGCATCACCGATACACAAAGAGCCCGGCCAAGTTTCTTGGCCAATTTTTTTGCCAAAAAGGCCCCAAGATAAATACCTACTAGGCCATTAAACAAGTATCCATAACTGATCAGGATCACCGGGAGATTCATTTTCTGAATATATCCCGGAATAAAAGCCACTATAAACATCAATCCTAAATTCAAGGGCAATGTTACCATAAACAGATATTTTAGTACCTTGACATTAAACAGGACGTGAAAAGTCTCCCAGAAACCAAATTCTTCCCTTTCGCTGTTATCTTTTACATTTTGTCTTAAAAGTTTCCAGGGAATTGTAAATAAGATCATAATAATGCACACGAACAATATACCTGCCGTAAACAGATATGTGAATGACATACCTATTGAATTAGTAATCACGGCACCAATTGAACCCCCGCACATAATTCCGCCAAGGAGCCCTGCATTCATACCGGCGATATTCAATCCGGTCCTTTCACTCCCCTCAGAACCTAAAGAAATTACCGTGTTTAAGACATGTTTGAGCCCTGCAAAGCCAATCCCGCAAATCCCTCTGAACAGTATTAGCTGGATAGGACCAGACGCTATAGTACAAAGGGCATTACCCAGAATAATAAAGAAACCGGCAGCAAATATAAACGTCTTAAGCCCCGCCCTATTGAAAAAGCGGGCAAATAGCATGGAGAACAGCATAAGCGTCAGCAGTTCCAACGTCATAGGCAGAGAGGCGGTAATGTCTGTGGATAGACCGAAAATCTGCGCATCCCATTTCCGCATAAGGATAGCCGAAAAAGGCATACTTGCATACATCCCCATAAAAGCAAGAAAACTAAGAATACGGAGGCTTGCTGTTATTGTTTCATATTGCTCGGGAGAACTGGTATTGAACAACCTACTTCCCCGGAAAATCAAGATATCCGGCAGGCGCATAACCTCAAAAACAATAACTGTTGCCACAATTAAGGTCGCCAGGAATTGCAACAGCATATTCAACATTTTACTGTCCAAATACTCCTGGGATATCTGTATTTCCAACTGTACTATTTCTTTATTTGCCTCCGGCTCCAAAGATGCGGAAATCACCCAGGCATTCTCTCTATTCAGAACTTCCCCTGTATCGGCGATTGCATTGCTTACCCGTATATTCCAGAGGATAGGAGTGTCCTTGACTTTGGTGGCCAGATATTCGGTCATGCCCTGCATTTTATCATATGAGACACCTTTTTGATGCAAAGAGGTAATAGAGCTATCAACATAGGTTAAAATTCCACGCGCGCTTTCAGTTAAAACGTTTTTATACTTCACCTGGTACTGGTTATACATAATAGTACTCTGAACACCTATTCCCGCCATAATAATCAGGGAAGGGACCATAATCATCAGCTGTTTACGTTTTAACCTCAGGATATTCAAATTGCCGTGGTCTTCTGGATTTTC
This sequence comes from Desulfosporosinus sp., assembly GCA_050945735.1. Classification (GTDB taxonomy): domain Bacteria; phylum Bacillota; class Desulfitobacteriia; order Desulfitobacteriales; family Desulfitobacteriaceae; genus Desulfosporosinus. The sequence goes on along the minus strand of JBMNTM010000040.1, from coordinate 7,739 downwards.
TTTTTTCTCCAGATTATGAATAAAGTTTAAGATAACAATCAGGAGCAGAATTGTAATGATCAAGACCAAAAACGATATTTTAAGATTATCTATTCGCTCTGTTTTCAGTTCTTTACTAATTTCTGCTGAGGGATATACCAGACAAAAGCTTCCGACAACGGTCTGGCTTTTATCAGATATAGGCAACATCATTATTTCATACTTGTCCTGTGCCAACGATGTATACTGCTTTGCATTAGACAAATTTTCCACCTTTGCCCGTACATGTGGATTCTGGAAGACTGCAAGGTAGTCATTTTTATCGGCAGAACTGTCAAATGATGTGTACAATACTTCTCCCTTGTCGCCTGTGATTACCGCCTTAACATGCGAGGGCAACAGGGTTGTCAACTTTCCAAATATACTATTGATATCGTAAAAAGAATCAAGCTTTTTTCCATATTTAATTGAGGTCTCAACCTCGTTGACAACCTGCTCTTGAAGAACACCGTAATACTGCTGCTTGATTTCCCGGTAGCTATTTTCAAAATCGGATGAACTCATCCACCAGACAAATAAAAATGCTACGACAATCAAAACAGTAAACGTAGATATTAATCGCATTATATTTGATTTCATGGGATGGCCTCCTATTGATTTTGATTAGTATAAATATGCTCACAGGACAGAAGCATTTCAAAACTCGGCGTAAAACCTATCTTTTCGGCAACATCAAGATTCAGGCTAAGATAAGGAGAACTGACATACTCCTGAGGCAAATTTCCTGGCTTTTCTCCGTTAAAAATTGCTCCGATTGTGTTTGCTGCAAATGCTCCCATCCCTTTATAATCGCGGGGCGAAACTTGCATTAAGGCGCCATTTTGAACAAAATTGTCACCTATTTGCACAAAAATTGGAATCTTTGCTTCATAAAAAATCTGGAACAAATCCCCAATCCTTGAATCATCCGTAATGATGTCGGTATTAATCAGATAGGCATCTATTTTGTCTTCTTGGACCAGCTTACGGTATATCTCTTTTAAATGTGCATAATACCTATTCTCATCTTCCGGATTGCTGCTCGCAAGCTTAGGAATCTTTACTTTGGTAATCTTGAAACCAACGGCTTGGGCAGTCTTTTCATAATCAGGAATAGAATTAACTATTTCATCGTTGTATACCATTCCAATATTTTTAAAACTGATTGTATCATAATAAAACTGAAGCTGTCGGGTAAAGGCCGACGGGTCCACCTGGGACCAGATGTTTTCATCTCCTGAATCCTCTGCAGACTTGACAATCCCTGCGCCAATAGGGTCTATGCATCCATAGGCTATCATGGGCAGCCCTAAATTCAAGCCTTTGACAAATACCCCGGGCCAGGTACCCATCGTAAAAATCAAGTCGATATCCTTTTTCTTTGCATGTTCTTTTAAACTATTTCCAACTGCTTCTTCACCCTCATAAGCCAGATAGTAATTTGCTGAACTATCAAACTCGATATACGGTCCCAGATCACGTTTGGCGAGCCAATCAACAAGTGCCTTGGCATCCACATTGTCTGACGTAACCGGTAATGAATCATACTGGAGCCAGCCGTCCTGTTTCAGGCTTTCGATAACGTAATAAAGCATGCTTCCGGTTACAGGATACGGGTCAATATCTACGTAGGCGATTCGAAATTTTCCGCCATCCGGTTTTTTCACCGGAGAGGAGGGAAATCTATGTATTCCTGCCCCCGAGGAGACATCCACTGTTAACTGCTGTTGGGTTTGCTCCCCTTTGTTTTCCCATCTACTGCTACAACCAGAAACAGCTATTAAGGCCATTAGAACAAACGTAAAAATCTTCAATAAAGCTATTCTTTTTTGCCTCATTTTCTCTTCACCGCCCCTTATTTTATCAAGAAAACTGTATTACTGTCCTACACTTGATATAGTATACCGTTTTTCATAAGGTACACCCAGATGATATCGTTGCTTACTTTTTTTGTATCCACCATTGACCATCGTCTTTGCCCCGGCAATATTATTTTTCTCAACCAGTGCAAAGAGTATTGAGTTGTTTTCAAAAAGCACTCGGTTAAAGTGTTTAAGAAACTCACCGCCTAGCCCCCGGCCCCGATATTTTTGCTCCACAACCAGAGCTCCCGTTTCTCCATTCTTATGCTGCAATACGAAAGCCACCTTCTTCTCCCCTTCGTGAAGAAGTCCAAGCCCTTTACCGTAAAGTATCCTGTCAGAGATATATCTTTCATTACTAAATTCCTTATCCTTGTATCGGACCAGAATGAAATTCAACCAATTCAAATCCAAATTTACGATCTCAAAATTTTTAATTGGTTGGCTACCACAAAGATTTTCCTTTTTATTCATCACATAAAAATCATATTCACAGATAATTGCGCGGGGAAACTTATGAAGAACCTCCTTTTTATAAATCCCATTATTAATCATGAAAGTGTCCAGTTCTTCTCCTGTATCCTCCAACAAAACTTCTAATTCATCCCAGTTTGCTACAGAAAACAGATAGGTTTTGCTAATCTTATCCCTAATACGTATAGAATTTCCGATAATCTCCACATCTTCATGGCAATTTCTTTCTGCTACATTTACAAGCGGAGCATTATATTCCCTGTTTTTAGTTAATTGTCTCAATAATGTTTTTGTTGTTATATGACTAGACATTGACTACTCCTTTACTAATCGCAGATTTCCTTCCATTTGCTTTTAACCTGGTTAACACAATAAGTGTCCTGCAAGCTAAAAATCCGGCTAGCGCACAGACAAACAACAGTAAAGAAATACGCAGTAAAAATTTTTTAAATAAGCCATTAATATAAACCTGGGATACAGTTGCAGATATTTTCTCATTTCGATCCAGAGTTAATGAATTAATAATAGTTAGTTCACTGCTGTTTTTAGCAAGCCATCCGTTTAAATCATAAATCCTATCCGCAGAAATACCCTTTGATATTATGGAGTCTACTTCACTTTGAAGTGACTGAGCCATTTTATCAGCAGACTGATGCGTGGCATCGTTTACAACCTGATAAAACCTTGCCAGGATCAGGCCAGAATCTAAAACAGCAGCTCCTGTCACCATTATGGAGAGGACCAGCATCAATTTTAAAGCAACCTGGTTTTTCTTATTAGGCTGCATGCGACTTAGCACAAATAGAGTAATGCCGAATATTTCCAGAGAGATTATTGCTGTTTGCACCTTATTTTGAAAGTTATAATCCGAAACAGCATTGCTGACAGCACTTTTGTCTAAACAAATGATCAGATAGCCAACGATTTTTCCGCCCCCATCTCTTATAGGATCTGTAAGATAATAGTGGCTGACATCCTCCTCCATGATATACAGCCCTTCTGCAGGGTTTATCTGCTCCTTTGGAATAGTTAGGTTAATCCCTTCTATCAGACCGCTTTGATAAAGTAGCTTCGCTGAAGCGGAAACGATATAAACCCCTTCTATATATGACGAACAGCTTTGAATACCTTTTAGGGTTCCTTGCATATCATAAAAATTATCCAACTGTTTACCATACTTAATGTCATACTCGATCTGGCTAATATACTGTCTAGCCTCCAGAGAAATGCGCATGAAGGTCAAATCCTCATACACCTCACGAATAGAACGATCCTTAATATTAAGAGAACTGAACATTACTACCGAAAGAGCTGCTAGAAAGAAGATGATAAAAAGTAGTTTATTTTTCACATTCAGTGTCATTCCTTTCGCTATGCTTAAGGCACAAAATTGTCTTATATGTTGTTTAGATTTATTTTCAAATCTTAATAACGTCCAAGTCATTTTCCCGATATGCTTCAATCTCAAATGTCTTCCTGATGCTATTACCTACGGCTTCCCATACTAATAGTTCCAGTGTAGCCTGGCCTTTTTTTAAGTCCGGTAATGCTGCAAAGAAGCTACTGTCTGATAAAGTAGCACACCCAATCACTTCGACCAGAGGGGTAGCACGCTGATGACTGTAGGCCATCCCCTTTTCAAGGGGGTACATTCCATCCTTGCCGGCATTTTGAGTAATAAGGCAGAATTCCCTTTTCGCTTCCTCCTTGTCCTTAATCATGTAATTTCCCGGAATGGAAAGCTGACGCTCAGGTACTACTGCAAAAAGCTTTAAGCTACAATTTCCAGCCTCAGCATTATCCTCGGCAATCCTCATTACTTCCCTGCCGTCCCCGGGAATCATGTAAAACTGTTGTTCCGCAAAGGGCTCCCCACCCTTTGTAATTCTGCCCGACACTGAGGTCACAGGCCTTCCAAAGGGATATTTCCTTGAAGGATACATCATAAGATGATGCATAATGTACCCCTTTCCGGCTTCTGGAATATCTGCGACAACCTTTTCCGTTCGAAAAATCGGAGCAGTAAACTCAAAGCAGGCCTGACCTGAGGGCAAATCAGTAAAGATAAAATAGCCGCCAGGTTTATATAAGGGCTTCTTTCTCCTACCATCTAAATAAATGCCAATCTCAGGAGCCAACAAGGGTTTTTTTCTAAATCCATCCATTATTTTAAAAATAATTGAAATATATGTATACACTTAATTTCCCCTAGCCTTTATTTCTTCTCTGTAAAATCCGCACGTGCACTGCTTACCCTGGTACCTACCGGTCTTATACGGTTGGAATCTATGATAAGGGAAGCAATATGTATGGCAAAAGACGGCTTAATGGTCTTATTTGCACTGTTCCAGATCTTACTAAGATCATCGCTACTGAGCTTTAGATATTGCAGTTGAAGAGGTGTACCGCCGTTTGCCAGGGAACCCGTAAGCTTATTAACAGGTATAATCGGGTTGTCCCATATAACCTGCAAAGCACGCCCGATAATTTTATATTCATCTGTCAATCTGGTCTGGATTGGCGCTTTTGAATGGGCAGATATAAGGGCATGACAACGTAGCTGCATAGAAGCATACCTTTCCTGCAGCGGATTGATTGGGTCGGTGATGAATCCCGAATTTACCCCCGTATCATTGTGTTCTTCAATATTATAAATCCATACAGTCAGTTGAAAATCCCCAGGTTCATGGGGTATGCATAAGCCGATTCCTTCAGGGGTGCTGATCGGAAGCGGTGTCATTTCCTGCCTAAACAACTCCACAAGGGACTGACCTGCTTCATAAATAGCATTGTAATCACCCATTGGAATAACCATTTCCTTTCTTTATTTTGGATTTATTACCCTTTTGAGCTATACTTTATTAGAAATTTTCTTACTGGAAAATAGGGTTAGAAATCTTCTTCACATCCCGTGAAATAAATCCTTGCAGATTACAATCTAATTCATATAAGAGTTTTGCATAGTAAGCCTTCCCTTCAAGGGCATCTATTTTGGCCTTTTCTTTATCAACTATTGCAGCTTCCAGTTTCTCTTGCCCCACTTTTCCTGTTTTAAATTCGTTTTCCGTCTCGGTCAATTTTTCTCCTGCATCAATATAGGCAATAATTAATGTGCCAAGGTTCCTGTAAGCGGCAATAACATCATTTAGTTGTTTCTCCAAGGCCACTGCATCCTTGCCCTGGGTCACTGAAGGTGGCAGTGATAATGTACTGGCATCAACAATCAGGTATGAACTATTATAATCAAAGTCCTCGCTAATTGGCGTCCCCGTTATCCTTTGAAAGCTCTTTTCCCCATTATCAATCTGCATCTTATATAAATTTAAATCAAAGTCGTTTCTAATAACTTTTTGTTTTAAAGCGTCAAGAGTCTTGGCATTTATTTTACCGATCTTGAAATCATTTTCCGCTTTGTCAACCTCCTGCTGCAGCATTTTTTGCTGTTCAACTAAAGACTGATATTTTTTACGGGCAAAGTCCAGATCAATTACCACTTCTGCCAAATTTAAAGCAACTGTGTTGGCCTGAGTAACATCCAAGTTACCGTTATCTCCAGGATGAGTTTTGTTTTTTAACAAAGCAACCTCAATAGCCTGTTTTAGAGTAACCCTTGTATCCTTCGCAATTGCTGGACATGCAAGGATCATTAGAAGCAACACCAGTAATAATAGAAAGGTTATAAAACTTTTTTTCATCCTCCGTCCCCCCATGCACTGCTAATAACCAATGCTAGCGAAATCCTTCATGTCCAGACCCAAATCCTCAAAGTAGATTGCATACTTTTTCGGATCATTTCCCATAATTGATTTTCCTGTTGTTCCTGTTCCTTGCTTTGCATTACCGGAAAGTTTTTTTTCAGAAGGATAGTATTCTATCATAGCTACATCTCCCGTGTCAGTTCTAGTCCAGTAACACACTTGATAGCCGGCATAAATGGCTTTGTACGAGATCATATTTCCCGGCTCTACTCCCAGTAAGAATATTGCATCCCCATCTGCCACGCTCCCTCCCGTTCCTCCGAGTTCATAGATTCCCGGAAGCTTAAGGTCTCCTATGCCTTGTAGATTCATAAGGCCACCCTCTTTTGGAAGCGTATAGACATCTACTAATTTTACCGGTTCCTCCTCATTGGCATAAGTTAACTTTAGTACTAAACCAAAGGCCAGATTATATAAGTAAAAATAGTCTTCCTGGGAGGTATCCTCCGTTAGTCCGCTTATAAAAGCTGAATAAATATCTTCTACCTTCATGTTAAACAACTTTCCAAAGGCAATGTCATTGTATTCAAAGGGTCCTGAATATTTTAATCCTGAAAAATCATCGGTAAGGGTTCCCTTTCCAGACATCATCCCACTTAGAAAACTACCCTCATAAAAAAGTGTCCCATTTTTATAAAGCTTGCCTTCACCATCAAAAAGACCATTCACGAAAGAGCCATCGTATACTAATTTGCCTTCTTCCCCATAATACCGTCCATTTCCGTTAAAAAGACCCTTCTCGAAGTTACCATCGTAGATCTTTATACCTTGTTCGTTAAACAATTCACCCATGCCGGAATATAAACCGCTTTTGAAAGTTCCCTTGTACTTTACATTTCCTCCCGGATAATTCTCAGTCCCTTCCCCCTCAAAAACGTCATCCGCAAAAGCGCCCTCGTAAGCTATACTTCCGTCGGAGTGATACTGTTTTCCAAAGCCTGCTCTTTTATCATCCTTCATATCTCCTTCATAGAATAGTTTGTCGCCTTGAAAAATCTGTCCCTTTCCCGACTTTTTACCCGCAACAAAGTCTCCTTTATAGACCTGCTTGGCGTCTTCCGAATACCAATTTCCTTTTCCATCATATTTACCCTCCGAATAATTACCGGAATACTTTGGCCTACCATTTAAATAAAACTCTTCCCCAAATCCAATGTATTTTCCATTAGAGAGGCGCCCTTTAAACATTAAGTTTTCCAGCTTTTCTTCATAAAAAATCTTTACCTTTCCGTTATATTGCTCAATCTTAGGTTGTCCCACATATAACTTGGCAGTAAAAAACTTGCTAACAAGCCAAGGCCAGACGAAATAGTAAGCCAACAGCGGTACAGCAATAACAATTACAATCAGGATTACAATCAAGGATTTTGCAATAAATACTCGTCCGGCATCGATATAGTCTTCCCGCTTCTCAGGTGTTATCTTGATTTTCGCAAGTAAAGAAGTAAGGAACTTAGAAATTTTATTCAAAAATTTACGAATATTCAGCCGAGTATATATTTTGGATTTCAACCTGATCAAGGGCCTGAAAACCAAACTTTTCATTGTTCGGTAGAACATCTCAAAATTCTTGAGAATCAACTTAAGCAATCTTTAGGGACCTCCTTATCAGCGCATTCGTTCTAAT
>JBMNTM010000039.1:0-12008 GCA_050945735.1 Desulfosporosinus sp. | reverse complement strand
GGATTTGCTCATCGGTAAATCCAGAGATAATGAAGCATTGATTTGTCAACTACAGAACTGGATCGGCGAATTACCCAGTTATATCAAGGCTTTATTCGCACAACCGAGGTGCGAAAGTTGAGTTAATTATTATTCAACCTTTTTTGCCTAAATGGAATATTGAGTAATATTTTAAGAAAATGAGGGAGGGGAGTAATTATGGACGTACTTGAACTGTCAACCGCTGCGCTAAGAAACCAAGACGAGATTCGCGCTTTGGAAGAAAAGTCCGGCGTCAATCTCAAAAACTGTTATCAATGCGGCAAATGTTCAGCCGGCTGTCCGGTGGCTTTTGCCATGGACCAGACGCCGCGGCAGATGATCCGGTTACTGCAGCTTGGTCTTCTTGAAGAAGCATTGAAAGCACATACACCATGGCTTTGTGCCTCCTGCCATATGTGTTATGCTCGTTGTCCCAAGGATATAGACTTGCCGGCGTTAATGGAAGCTTTACGCCAAGCGGCGAAGAAAAAAGGGATTATTCCGGAAAGAGGGAGCCATATTTTTAATGAGATCTTTCTTTGGAATGTGAAAACCTTTGGCCGTTCGCCCGAAGTCCTGCTGAGTGCAGCTTATAATATTATCTCCGGTCATTTGTTCCAGGATATGGACTCAGTACCCCATCTTTTTAAGTCTGGTAAAGCCCATATCATGCCAGAACGCGTAAAAAATATCGCGGCAATTAAAAGAATCTTCGCCAAATGCGCTGAAGAGGAAGAGGAGGGACAGCGTTGAAATATGCATATTTCCCCGGTTGCTCCTTAAATTCAACCGGAATCGAATTTGGGACCTCGTGCAAATTGGTTGCCAAAACATTAGACATTGATCTCTGGGAGATTCCGGATTGGAATTGCTGCGGCGCTTCCGCGGCTCATCTTACGAACCACAAGCTTGCATTGGCCTTACCCGCCCGGAATCTAGCCATTGCAGAGGAATCAGATTTAGATGTGGCTGTATCCTGTGCAGCTTGCTATGCTCGTTTCAAGAATACAGCCAAGGAAGTAAAATCGTCAGCAGAAATAAAGGCGAAAATTAACGATATAATTGGAATGGACTATCAGGCCTCCGGTAATGTAATCTCGATGATGGATTTGCTTGGCAAGACCATCGGCCCGGAAGCTATCAAGGCTAAAATGGTTAAATCCTTGAACGGATTAAAGGTTGCCTCTTATTATGGTTGCCTTTTGATCCGTCCGCATAAGATTGCTGATTCTGGTGACTGGGAAAATCCCATGGTCATGGATAATATTATGACCACCTTGGGAGCTGAAGCTGTGGACTGGGGTTATAAAGTCGAATGCTGCGGTGCCGGCCATGTAGTTACCAATCCCAGTGTGGGTCAGGATATGATTTACGAGATAATCAGGAATGCAGAGCTCAACGGGGCGGAAGCCATTGTTTGTGCCTGTCCTCTCTGCATGCTGAATCTGGATATGCGGCAAAAACAGATCAATGCGAAACGAGGCACCAATTTCCAAATGCCTATTTATTATTTTACTGAGCTGATGGCCCTGACCTTTGGTTATGAACCAAAGGAAGTCGGACTTCACAGACATTTTGTCCCTGCAGAAAAACCGGCGCAGGATGTATTAAATCGAGAGACAAGGAGGGAGGACGCATGAGACGTATTGGAGTTTTTGTCTGTCATTGCGGTACAAACATTTCTGCTACTGTTGACGTAGTAAAAGTAGCCGAAGTTGCCAGAACCATGCCTAATGTTGCATTGGCCATGGATATAAAGTATACGTGTTCCGAACCTGGACAAGCTGTGATCAAAGATGCCATTAAAGAGCACAATTTGGATCTAATCGTGGTGGCATCCTGTACACCGCGGATGCATGAGCCAACCTTCCGTAAGACATTAGCCAGTGCCGGGTTGAACCCTTATCTTTTTGAGATGGCTAATCTGCGCGAGCAGTGTTCCTGGGTGCACAACGATAAAACGCTGGCCACCGAAAAGGCGATCGACCTTGTGCGCATGGCTGTGGCTAAAGTTTCCAGAAATGTGGAGCTTTACCCATCAAATATTCCGATTAATAAAAAAGCCTTGGTTATCGGCGGCGGCATCGCCGGGATGCAGGCAGCTCTGGATATTGCCGACTGCGGCCATAGTGTCATCCTGGTGGAACGAGAGCCAAGCATCGGCGGAAAGATGGCCATGTTGGATAAAACGTTTCCTACCCTTGACTGCTCTGCTTGAATTAGTGCTCCAAAAATGGTTGCTGCGGCGCAGCACCCCAATATTGAACTGTTGACTTATTCAGAAGTGGTTGAAGTAAAAGGGTATATTGGTAACTTCACAGTAAAGATTAAAAAGAAAGCCAAATATGTGGACTATGACAAATGCACCGGCTGTGGTCTCTGCGAGACCAAGTGTCCGTCCAAGGTGCCCAGCGAATATGATCTGGGCATGGGCAAGCGTACCAGCATTTATAAACCCTTCGCCCAGGCGGTACCCAGCAAACCGGTAATTGACGATAAGACTTGCCGTAAGCTGACGAAAGGTAAGTGTGGAGTCTGTGCAAAATTTTGTCCCACCGGGGCAATTAATTATGAAGACAAAGATGAAATTGTCACTGAAACCGTGGGTGCGATTGTGATGGCTACCGGATATGATCTCTTAGACTGGGAGAATGTTTACGGAGAATATGGCTACGGAAAATATCCTGATGTGATCAGTGGACTGCATTTTGAAAGAATGTCCAATGCTTCCGGTCCGACCGGTGGACAAATCATCAGACCCTCTGATGGCAAGGAGCCAAAGACGGTAGTCTTTATCAAATGTGTCGGCTCAAGAGATGGCGTGAAAGGCAAGGAGTACTGCTCTCGGGCATGCTGTATGTATACAGCCAAACATGCCCATCAGGTGTTGGATAAAATCGAGGGTTCCCAGGCTTACGTTTTCTATATGGATGTGCGCACGCCAGGAAAAGCTTATGAAGAATTTTACAATAAGGCGTTGGACGATGGAGCGGTTTATTTACGCGGTCGGGTCTCCAAAATATATTCGGAAGGCGACAAGCTGATCTGTGTAGGTGAAGATACTTTAATTGGTAAACAAGTTAAGGTGGCAGCAGATTTGGTTGTCTTGGCCACAGCGATGGTTCCGTCGAAAGGTTTCGAAGAAATTTCGGGAATAATTGGTTTTGGCAAGGACGCGGATGGCTGGTTCCAGGAGGCACATCCCAAATTACGTCCGGTAGAGACTCATACCGGTGGTGTATTCTTAGCCGGTTGCTGCCAGGGTCCCAAGGATATTCCGGATACAGTGGCTCAAGCCAGCGCAGCTGCGGTTAAAGTCAGTGCCCTTTTCTCTATGGATGAGATGGCCACTGATCCGATGGTTAGTAATGTAAACGAAGAAAAATGTTCCGGCTGCGGGATTTGTATAGCCTGCTGTCCTTATAAAGCGATTGAATTTAAAACTATCACGGAAAGAGTTAACGGCAGGATGATAGAAAGGCTGGTGGCTAGTGTCAATTCTGGTCTCTGCCAAGGTTGCGGTGCCTGCACGGCCTCCTGCCGTACCGGAGCTATAGATTTGCAAGGATTTACAAATGACCAAATCTTAGAGGAGGTGGATGCGTTGTGTCTATAGAGCAAAACTGGGAACCCAAGATTTTAGCCTTCTGCTGCAACTGGTGTGCTTATGCCGGCGCAGACTTGGCAGGTTTAAACCGCTTAAAGTATCCGGCTAACGTGCGGATTTTAAGAGTCCCTTGTTCCGGACGGGTTAATCCTCAATTTGTGCTCCGGGCTCTCCAGCGGGGAGTGGACGGTGTCTTGGTGGCCGGTTGACACCCCGGTGACTGCCACTATGTTAGTGGTAATTACTTTACGCGCCGTCGCGTCCTCCTGATGCAAAAGTTTCTCGAGTTTAATGGTGTCGAACCGGAGCGTTTTCAGGCGCGTTGGATTTCCGGTTCTGAAGCGGCAAAGTTTAAAGAGACAATGGATAAAATCTGCAGTGATGTCAGGGCACTCGGACCAAATAGGAAGTGGAGGGATGCCGAATGAATGAGATAACTTCAAAAATGCGGGAGATTGCTAAAGATCTTCTGTCAAATGGTGAGGTTAAATATCTGATCGGCTGGGAGAAAGGTCGCTTTGCCAATCAGTCACCGCCGGCATTTATCCATTCCGTCGCTCAGATTGATCGTTTGATCTGGGATGACTACTGTTTGGCAGGGACATCCAAATATCTCTTGGATAATAAACACCCCGAGGGAAAAATTGGCGTATTTGTACGAGGATGTGATTCACGGGGAATTAATCGTTTGATTCAGGACGGTCAAATCAAACGTGAGGATGTTTATTTGATCGGCATTCCCTGCACCGGGAAGAAAGACCCGCGTACTGATACTCAGATTAAGAAGTGTGCAGAGTGTACTCATCCCAATCCCGTTGTTTACGATATGCTGATTGGTGAAAAAGTGCCGGAAACGGCTAAGCCGGAACGCTTTGATAGTGTTAAGTCTTTAGAGCAGAAATCCGCCGACGAAAAATATGAATATTGGGCCAAGCAATATGACAAGTGTATTCGTTGTTACGCCTGCCGCAATGTCTGCCCGGCCTGTAATTGTCGGGAATGTTTTGTGGATCAGTACAGGGTAGGTTGGCTCAGTAAACAAAACAATCGCCCCGAGAATCAATTTTACTGTCTCACTAAGGCATTCCATACAGCCGGCCGCTGTATCGAATGCGGCGAATGCGAGCGGGTCTGTCCCATGGGCATACCATTAATGGAATTAAACCGTAAGATAATTAAAGATCTTGATGAACTTTTTGGGCCTTATGAAGCGGCATTGGATACGGAAACAAAACCGCCGATGGGCTTGTTCAAATTAGATGATCCGGAAAAATATATGTAAAGGGGGTGGAGAAAGTGAAGATTATCGCTAAAGATAAGATAAAAGAAGCTATTGAACTGCTGGCCAGGGAGGCCAAAGTGCTGGTGCCGAAGAATATTGACGGTGTAAGTAAGTTTGCTCCCTGGAATAGCGAAGGGACCCTTGATTTTGAAGCTGTGAACACTGTTCTGCCACCCAAGGATGTATTGTTTCCGCAAACTCAAAAGATGTACACGTACAAGACAGCAAATCAGGATGTTACCGAAATGACGGTGATCAATGAGTCGGAAAAGCAAGTAATTTTTGGGATCAGACCTTGCGACATGCAAAGCATCCAGTGTCTGGATGAGGTTTTCCTGACTAAGACTTTTGTGGATGAGTTCTACAAAAGCAAGCGCGATAAACTGATTACGGTTTGCATCGGCTGTGTGAAGACTGCGCCTACCTGTTTCTGCGATTCTATGGGTGGCAGCCCAAGTCATAATGATGCCGCCGATGTGATGCTCGCCGATTTGGGCAACGCCTACGGAGTAACTGCCCAAACGGAGGCCGGTAATAAGCTGGTTGATGAATGGCAGGGCTTAGTCACTGAAGGTAGTGACCAAAAAGCCCAGTCAGCTGACTGTACCTTGAAAGTGGATATCGTCGGCTTGCCGCAAAAACTGGCTAAAATGTTTGACAGTCCGCTTTGGAAAGAGTTCAGTGAAAAATGCATCGCCTGTGGTACTTGCACGTATTTCTGCCCGACATGTTACTGCTTTGATATTGATGTACAAAATAGTGGCAACGAAGGTTACCGTTTCCGCTGCTGGGATTCTTGTATGTTTTCCGAATACACCCGGATGGCCGGAGGCCACAACCCCAGACCGAGCAAAGTGGAACGGCTGCGCAATCGTTTTCTGCATAAGTTAGAATATTTTACTGAACGCTACGGAAAGACCCTTTGTGTAGGCTGTGGCCGATGTTTAATCAAGTGTCCTGTAAATGTTGATATCACGTTGTTTATTGACAAGGTTAAGGAGGTGGTTGTTGATGAGTAAACAAGAGACAACTGCCAATGCTTTGATTCCTACTCTCTGTGAGGTGACTAATATTGTTGATGAGACACCGGATGTAAAAACTTTTTTTGTCTCTACCAAGGATGGCCAGAAACCATTTACGCCCATGCCGGGTCAGCTGGCTATGTTTTCCCTGCTCAATGTGGGGGAAGGTATGTTTTCCGTGGCTTCCCAGGGAGAAAATCATCTGGAGTTTTCTATCAAGCGCTGTGGAATGCTGACTGATGCCTTGCATGAAATCAGAGCAGGCCAAACCGTTGGCATCCGCGGACCCTATGGGAATGGTTTTCCCATTGAAAAATGCAAAGGTAAGGATATGCTTTTTATCGGCGGCGGTATTGGCCTTGCTCCGGTTGGTTCCTTAATTCGCTACTGTTTTGAGCATCGAGAGGATTTTGGGGAAATTGATATTATTTACGGTTCCCGCTCGTACGATGATCTTGTTTATAAAGATTTACTGATGGAACAATGGCCCAAGCAAAAAGATACCAAAGTTCATGTAACAATTGACGGACCGGATCCTCGCTGGCAGGGAAATGTGGGATTCGTGCCAGCCTTCCTGGAACAGGTCAATCCGGCTCCGGAAGGTAAAATCGTAGTTCTCTGCGGACCGCCGATTATGATTAAATTTTGTCTTGAGTCTCTGGAAAAAATGGGCTTTCAGGATGATCAGGTAATTACTACCTTGGAAATGCGCATGAAGTGCGGTATCGGCAAGTGCGGACGCTGTAACATCGGTTCCAACTTCATCTGTTTGGATGGACCGGTATTTACAGTTGCGGAGTTAAAGACCATGCCCAACGAGTTCTAGATTAACAGAGTTCTTGGCTTCTGGTGGAGTTTTACTTCATCTGATGTTTAGAAACCGGATAAACAGAGTTCAATAGGTCCCTGGCTTAGCCGGGGACCTTTAATATACTTATTGCATAGGAGTTTATGAATAAATGAAGAAAGTAAAGCACGTTGATTTCATATCAACGACTATCTGTTACCCATAAAAGACTGACTGATTATTAAACAGTATCCTTTTGCCGGATGAAAATATATAACTTAATAGCACAAGGTGTTGGTACTTGACAATCAATCGAACTTAATGTAAACTTGAATCGTTAACTCGAGTTTACATATATTGTTTACAAATCGACTTAAGGGGCGGTATACAATGAGTCAAAGTCAGTCACCTAATCTCCGGATGATAGTTTTCGCGTGTCTTTTCACAGCCTTAATTATAATTGGCGGTTACATTAGCGTCCCCCTCGGTCCCGTACCGATTGTATTAGCCGATTTTTTTGCCATGCTTGCAGGTTTATTCCTGGGAACATCCTGGGGAGTAGCCAGTGTAGGATTATATCTCTTTTTAGGTGCCCTTGGGCTTCCTGTTTTTGCAGGTGGAAAAGCAGGACTGGCTGTTTTTTTTGGACCTACCGGCGGGTATTTAGTTGGGTATTTAATCGGCGCCCTTGTAATTGGGTTAATTTCCAGCAAAGGTAAGTCATCATTTATCAAAGACCTGATTGCTTTAATTGCGGGAAACATAGTAATATATGGCTTGGGTGTTCCTTGGCTTAAACTGATATTTAAAATATCATGGGAAAAAGCAGCCACCTTGGGACTTTTACCGTTTATGCCGGGCCTGGTAATTAAAATTATTGTTGCACTGGCATTAATTAGAATATTGCGACCACTCCTAACGCGGTGATCACTAATCCAACATAAAGAGAGGGCCTTTAATGAGCATTCTTTCCACGCAACAGTTGACACACATTTTTCCTAACGGCAAAATCGCACTTAATGATATAAATCTTTCAATTCAAGCTGGGCAGTTCGTTATTATTGGTGGTCCAAATGGGTCGGGAAAAACTGTTTTAATACGACATTTCAACGGACTTTTATGCCCTACCAAAGGAGAGGTATTCCTGGAAGGAGAGCCAATTACCAAAGATCTAACATATGTAAGAAAAAATATCGGCTTGATTTTTCAGAATTCGGACAGCCAGATAGTTGGTCAAACAGTTGCCGAGGATGTTGCGTTTGGACCTGAAAACCTGAAATTATCCCGTAAAGAAGTTGATGACAGAGTAAAGGAAGCACTGGAAGCCGTAGGATTAAGTGATTTAGCTGATCAAAAACCACATACACTCTCCGGAGGTCAAAAACGAAAGCTTGCCGTGGCAGGTGTACTTGCCATGAAACCGAAAATTATAGTTTTTGATGAACCTTTTACAGGATTGGATTACCCAGGAGTACGTCAAGTATTAAAACAGATTGTTCGTCTGCACAAATACGGACATACGATCATTTTAGTAACCCATGAACTGGAAATAACACTTGCGCATGCAGATCGATTAATCATTATGGATCAGGGGCGTATTGTTAAGGATGGCGAACCACGCCAAATAATTGATGATGTGGAGTTATATGGTATCAAAAGGCCCTATGGAGAAAATCGAAAAGTAGAGACTATGACATGGCTGAGTTAAATATTTTTCACTATATACCCAAAAAATCAATTATTCATAACATGGATGGGCGCATAAAGTTGATCTGTATGATCATGTTTACTGTGACAGCAGGTATTGCCCCCGGATTATTTGATTTGACCGTTTTAACCTTTGTATTGGTAATTGCCTTAATCGGTTCCCGGTTGCCGATCGTAAGCCTATTAAGCGAGATAAAGTATTTTGTTTTTTTAATCGGTATTGTAATTGTGATCAATGCATTTAGTGTTCCGGGTACACCTATTACCAGTATACCGATAAAAAGCCTCACTTGGGAGGGACTGAATTCGGGTCTGATATATGGATGGCGGCTCCTGTTAATCATTATAATATGTACTATTTTAACGGGGACTACCACTCTTACATCATTAAAAAACGTTATTGAATGGTTTTTTGCTCCTATACCATTTGTTCCGGAAGCCCGGGTCGCCACAATGTTCAGCTTGACTTTTGTTCTGATTCCGCTTCTTTTTGACCAAGCTTCCGAAATGCAGGAGGCCCAGAAAGCGCGCTGT
This sequence comes from Desulfosporosinus sp., assembly GCA_050945735.1. Classification (GTDB taxonomy): domain Bacteria; phylum Bacillota; class Desulfitobacteriia; order Desulfitobacteriales; family Desulfitobacteriaceae; genus Desulfosporosinus. The sequence goes on along the minus strand of JBMNTM010000039.1, from coordinate 3,048 downwards.
ATTGAAGGAAGAAGAAATCCGATAGTACGTGTTAAGTCTCTAATATTTCCACTTTTATTGCATACTTTTATGCGTGCGGATGAAATGGTACTGGCGATGGAAGCGAGGTGCTATTCTGAAGATCGGACCAAGGCAGTTTTTAAAACAAACATTAATGATTGGCTTATTTTACTTTTTACGGTACTGGCTTGTTCTATGCTCATTCTTTTATGATACCAGTAAGCAGGATCAACATCCCGCAGCATGCCGAATTAAAGTGCTTATTTAGCGCCTTAGAAGAGGTGCTTTTTTTCTTCTGTTTACAAGTTCCACATGAAAGCCTTTTCGACTTTGCCGAACGGTAGCAGCCATAAACCCAAAAAACATCACGGACCATACTCCACCGGTTACAATGATGCCCGTTAAGATCCGCCAAGTATCTGGCCACAACAAGGGTCTGCTCAAAAGGTATAGTCCAAAAGTAATGGCGGATAAAAATCCTCCTTCGAAAGTTATAGGTGGGAGTACCTGGAGTATGGCGACCAGCTCTGCGGGCTGAAAAAGGTAAATCATACCCACGGCTAAGAAGAGTATAAATAATAAGTTAATCAGATACATAAGCATAGAAGCACCAGGGGAAATGCGTTGTTGTGGAGAGCTGGGGTTATAGCGACAGTTATTTATGGAATAAAAGAGCCCGATTGCGCTTGATCCTAAGGAGAGGAGTACTGCTCCAAAGGCCATAGCAAGCGTTAGAGTCGTGGAAAGGCTGATGGCTAAAGCAGTACCGACTAATAAGGCTTCCATTAAAAACAAGGTCGGAAGGATGGCGGCCAACAGTTTTCCCCATACGATTGGCCACCCCGCAAGGGGGACGCTGTTTAGTAACCAATCGGTTTCACCCTCACGGCCGAAGGATTGTAGTGCCAGGTTGCCGCTGAACATAACAGTATACATGATTAAAACGATGATTAGTGAAATTTGGCTGGATTCAACTTGCGTAAATAAGAATTGGCCGATAAAGAAAAGCATGATAATTAAAGGCACCAAATAGCCAAACCATTCCCGGGTGTCACGTTTCATGAACAGCAAATCTTTCTTGGCCACGGCCCACATTCCCAACCACGGCGAGGCAGTATTATGGACGTCTTGCTTAATTATAGAATGGGCATTTTCCGCCTGGTGATGTTTGTTAACCATCACTTCGACAGGCCCTCCTGCAGGCTGTCTTTTCCGCCGCTTACTGCTTTTTGCTTGACTAAGTGAAATAAAACCTCGGCGAAATCCTCGCTCTAAAAGAGTAAAAGAAAGCAGAAACAGGAACGCGCCTAAAATAAGTAAGAGCAGGCTCCAAGCCAGTCCGGTTAGGAAATTTCCGGAAATCCCAGCCACTAAAGCCTGTGAACCCCATCCCCAGGGGAAGAAGTTCATGATGCTGAGGATTTGTTCTTGTCCTGCCAGTAAATCACCTGGGTTTAATCCTGTTTTGTTATTGAGCAACAAATTGGGGAGCTGAAAGACCAGGGCAATCAAAATGCCTCCCAAAGCTCCGATAAAGCCAATCGCTTCCTTGCTTCTATGTGGCGGTATAATGCGCATTACCAGCAAATTAATGAGTTCAGCTATTGCAGTGCCTATGATCCATAGTCCGAGGCCTACTAAGAACACCAGGATGTAAAATGATGCTTGCGCATGAAAAAGAAGTCCGTAAAATATGCCTGGTAAGAAGGCAAACAACATAGCGGTGAAGAAATTACTTCCGATTACAGCCAATGACTTTACAGCAAAAATGACCTTTACAGGGACCGGAGCCATAAAAAGAAGCTCTAAATCTTCGGACATATAAAGGCTGGCAAATGCTGCGGTGATACCAAAAAAGAGCTGACCCGCTAATCCAAACATGAATATCAGAGAGAGAAATACTTGGGCAGTTTGAGGGGGCAATGTTTTCAATGCGCCATACGCTAAATTGCCCAAGGAAACTATTATGGCTAACAGCCCGATTGAAAAGAGAGCTATGATGATTAATGTGCCCAGCGAGCGATGGCGCATCTTATTCCAGGCCACGCGCATTTGGCTTTTCAGGATCAGTATAAAGTCTTGTGCAAACGATTGTTCCGGCGGTGGAGTACTTAATGGGGGAGGCAATACGGATTTCACGTGTTTATTCCTCCTTCAGACTATTAATTAATTCCGTTTTTTCCTTGCCGGCGGTAAGCTCCAGGAAGATATCTTCCAGGCTTTCCCCGGCATGCCCAACCTTTTGACGCAGTTCTTCAGGGCTGCCCTGCGCAATCAGTTTACCATCCTTGAGAATAGCAACCCGGTGGCACATTCTTTCCGCAATCTCCAGAATATGCGTAGAGATAAAAATTGCCGCTCCCTGCCGTGCCAACTCCTGCAAGACGTCTTTTAAAAGGCGGGCACTGGCAGGATCAAGGCCAACTGTCGGCTCATCGAGGAGAATAACCTTGGGCTGGTGAATGAGGGCGGCAGCTAAGACTACCTTTTGCCGCATCCCATGGGAAAAACTTTCTAATAACTCATCAGCCCGCTCGCTAAGCCCAAACATAACGAGCAGCTGGGTTGACCTTTCCTTTGCGGTTTCTTTTGGCACACGATACAGGGCTGCCACTAGCTCTAAAAATTCGCGGGCAGAAAGCTTATCGTATAATTTCGGCTGATCCGGTACATAGGCAATCAGAGCTTTAGCTTGAGTGGGCTGTTTGCGAATATCGAAGCCGCAAATAAAAGCCTCTCCGTCACTAGGCTCCAGCAGACCAGTTAACATTTTAATTGTGGTAGTTTTCCCGGAACCATTCGGCCCAAGAAAGCCGAATATTTCGCCGCTTTTTACTTCCAGGTTAAGAGAGTTAACTACAGTGAAGGATCCATATCTTTTTGTCAATTGATGAGTCTTGATTAAGACTCCTTCCATAAAAACTCCCCCTTTTTCACAGTTTACTATTTTTACGCAATATGACAAGTTACCTAATTTTAAGATTATTAAAATTTTTTTGGAAAATTATCATTAGCGTTGCATAAATAATCTGACAAAAAGTCAAATCT
>JBMNTM010000038.1:0-12094 GCA_050945735.1 Desulfosporosinus sp. | reverse complement strand
GATATTCACAGTGGTTTATCCTGCTGTTTTACAATATTTTTGGGGTTTTTGCAGTGGAATCTTAATTTAAAAAGCAACAATTTACCGTTTTAATCCTTTACTCTGGCCTTAAGCCAAAAAAATATTAGTGGGGGCAAAAACACAAGCCCTAAGTACCCGAATAAAGGATAGACAAGTTGCACAATCTTGGAAAATTTCACACCGGCTACCGGTATAATTAGGATTAGTAAAAGGAGCGTTGCATTACTATAACTTAACTTACCGGTTTCCATCACTCGACTAACAAGACTAAAGCCATTTCCGATTGCTGCAGTGATCATAGCCAACCATAAGACAACAACATAGAAAAACGCGGACCAGTCACCTAATTTTCCCGCAACTGCCACCATGGGAATTTCTAACCCCAAACTGTCTGGGAACTTAATTAATGCGGCTCCAATGACGAAGGCAAACATTCCAAGTGCTATTCCACCGAAGACTGCCCCCAAGCGCGCACCTGGTCGTTGAACGTCCCGCCCCAGAGAAGCAAATACTACTAATGCTAATGTTAAGTTAAATGAGACATATAAAACAGCTGAAATGATCCAATGTTTTACAATAGGGTTTTGCGCCACCGCGCTGCCCATTTCACTATGGGAAGTTGCCAGAAAAATCGCTGCCGTAGCAATTCCCAAACAGATAATAAATTTTAGCGGTATCAGTGCAGAATTAATCCATAGCACACCTTCCCCACGAAACCACAAAGCCAGCGCGATTACTAAACCTGTCAAGAAGATACCTAACCACCTTGAGAAGCCAAAATATTCATAAAAGAGTGCCCCGCTACCGGAAATCATAGCCAGCATTCCTACAAACAAAAGGATACTCACCAGGGCATCTGCCCATTGTGCCCATCTACGACCAAGTAGGTGTTCGAAAAATTCAGGGTACGATGTGATTTTCCAACGTTCCTGTAAATCCAACGCGCACCAACCCAGAAGAGAAAATAGCAGTGCGCTAACAACTATACCAACTAATCCCCAACGACCAAAGCGAGCAAAAAATTGTTGAATTTCTTGACCGGAGGCAAACCCTGCCCCCATAACCGCCCCAACGTATGTTGCAGCGACTTGAAAAGTTGTTTTCCATTGCATGATGCTTTCCTCCTCGCCATCATGCTTATGGCTGGAAGTGATATATCATGCATAAAAGGTTTGGTAGTTGGGGAAAATTTATTATATTACCTTTGTTATTGATTTGATGTTAGGGGGCTAGACGTGAGTTTAATATCTTTATTAACCGGACCTCAAAAAATGAAAGCCCATGTCGATGACTATTCTGCTAAAGCAAAATTAGAAACACGGCTTTCCGATTTATTTGCAGCTAAACAAAAACAGCCAACTGTCATTCTATGTATTGGAACCGATCGCTCGACTGGTGATGCATTAGGCCCTTTGATTGGAACTCACCTTTCACGTCTTAATTTACCTAAACTTAACGTATTCGGAACCCTTGATAAGCCTGTACACGCAACGAACTTACTGGATAATATGGAATTAATCTCACAAGCATTCATTAATCCCTTTATTATAGCCATTGATGCCTGCCTTGGGAGAATTGATTCTATCGGATATATAACACTCGCTGATGGACCACTAAAACCCGGTGCCGGCGTTCGTAAACAACTTCCCGAAGTTGGAGAGGCGCATATCACGGGGATTGTAAATGTCGGCGGATTTATGGAATATGTAGTATTACAAAACACCCGACTCAACCTTGTATGGCGGATGTCTGAGAATATCAGTAATCTCATAACACGCTCATACTTAAAAGCACGAAATAAAGAGAATATCGGATAGCAACAAACCTAAGTAATAATAGTTTAAATTTCTGCCATCACAATATATTGAGCATTATATACATTCTGTTTCCTTGTTTATCAATTTATGCTGACCGCTTGCCCTTTAAACAATGAAAACACATCCTCGCAAGAAGTGTTCTTTAGAAATGAACTGTTAGAAATTATCCAAATGTCGTTTACATAAGTATTTATATAAACATAACCAAGATAATGCTTGTTGTCATCTTCCATGACCGCGTAACGACATGGGAGTCTATTATAAAATTCACCAATTCTTATTAGTACGCTTGTGCTTGAATCTAGAGTATGGGTGTCTGGCAATTAATAATGTTCCACGTGGAACATTAGCTAATCAATTTGTATATTCCAGAGTTCTAAGAGTCGATTAAACTCCTCTTCCGAATAATACTGGATTTCAATTTTTCCACGATTTAGATCCCCTTTTAGTTGAACTTTAGTTTGGAAACTATTTCGTAAACGGTCCTCGAGATTATGTAGTAATGAAGAATTCTCACGTGGCTTCTTAAGTTTTTTACTTACTTTAGTCATTCTGTTAACGAGTTTTTCCGTATCACGCACAGATAACTGTTCTTTTGCCGCCTGTTGAGCAATTAATATTTGTGTAGAAGTGTTTTTTATCCCAAGGAGGATTTTTGCATGGCCCAAAGAAATAGTATTCTTATTCAATAATTCCAGAATTTCTTGAGGTAAATGAATTACTCGTAAAAGGTTTGCTACAGTGGCTCGTGCTTTACCAACACGTTGAGCGATTTGCTCCTGAGTCAAGCCATACTCTTCAATAAGCCGAGTATATGCAAATCCTTCTTCAACAGGGGATAAATCAGTTCGCTGAATATTTTCTATGAGTGAACGCTCGGCCATCTCCTGTTCAGTACAAGCTTGAACGATGGCATTTATTTTTTTAAATCCTGCAATTTTGGCAGCACGCAAACGTCTTTCTCCAGCGATAACACAGTAATGGTCTCCTACAGGTCTGACTAAAATTGGTTGTAACAAGCCGTGAACACGCAGGGAATCAGCCAATTCGTTAAGTGCTTCTGGCGCAAAGTCTCTTCTGGGTTGATCGGGGTTTGGTATAATATCAGAAATAACAATTTCCTTAATGTTATGATTTTCCCCCATTTCATCAGGAAGTAAGGCTTGAAGCCCTCTACCCAATGCTTTTTTAGACACGTTCTAAAACCTCCTTTGCAAGTTCTCTGTAAACTTCAGCTCCCCTACAACGTGAGTCATATCTATTAATAGCTTTGCCATGGCTAGGAGCTTCACTAAGACGTACATTTCGAGAAATTATTGATTTAAAGACCTTTTGGGGAAAATACTCTTTAACTTCGTCAACAACTTGGATCGCAAGGTTAGTACGCGCATCAAACATTGTCATAAGAACACCGATAAGGTTCAAGTTTGGATTAAGATAATTACGAACTCTTTCCAAGGTGTTCATTAATAGTGTCAAGCCTTCCAAAGCATAGTACTCACATTGAATCGGAATTAGCACATCTGTAGCAGCGGTTAAGGCGTTTATAGTTAATACTCCTAATGATGGAGGGCAGTCAATAAATATAAAGTCATAATTATTCATAATAGCATGAAGTGCATTTTTTAATTTAAACTCACGCGAAGGCAGTGCTACTAATTCTATTTCTGCACCTGCCAATTCGATTCGAGCAGGTACAATTGAAAGGTTTTTTTGTTCCGTTTGATAAATTTCCTGTTCCAGGGAAACATCGTTAATTAATACATCATAAATACAGCGCGTTAAGCTGTGTTTTTCTATCCCCAGTCCACTAGTTGCGTTTCCCTGTGGGTCTAAATCAATGAGAAGAACCCGTTTTTCCAGTTCAGCCAGACAGGCACTCAAATTGATTGCCGTTGTTGTCTTTGCAACTCCGCCTTTTTGATTGGCAACTGCAATTACTTTAGTCATCAATTTAGCACACACTTCCTCTAAATACTATTTGAATAATTATTATTATTAGCCCCACATTAGATAGTATCAAACTCAATCCAATAAAAAAAGCGTTTATACGCTTTTTTAAAATTAAAACATTCTATTGGGGCCCAACTGCGTATATTTTGGGTAACGGCACATAATGACTTTCTTGAAGTGGTTCATTGGTTACGATTACACCGTTCACTTTTACAGTACGGATAGATTTAACATGATAACCAGGTTGACCCTTTTGCTTTAGAATTGATTCGCCTGGTGCTAAAGTTTCATCAACCAAGCGTTGTATTGGGGCAGGTATAGTAGACACTATAGTATTTGTGATAAATACTTGCTGTCCAGGTTTTACCTTGCCGTAGATTTCTATCGTAACGGAATTATATTGCGCTTTAGTCCGAATAAGGAGATAACCTCCCGAATTATTATTGAACTTAAGATCAAGATCCGGGTAAGCTACAGTTGCATCTTGGCCAAGTGGAACATATGCAATAGCTAAATTATGATTACTGCGTTGAGTTACAGCCAAGTTCGCTAATAGTCCGGCATTATATAAAGTACTGGAAACTTGACAGATCCCGCCGGCTAATCCCGGGACGAACGCGCCATTTACAATGATTAAAGCATCTTTATAACCACCTTCTACTGTTCTTTCGCCGACTATCTGATTAAAAGATAAAGTGTCACCTGGTTTAATTATCGCCATATCCAAAGCTTTTGCAGCAAGTCTCACATTATCTGATCTAGCAACCTGAGACGGATCAAACCAGGTAGTGTATTTAGCTAATAACCCAGTTATTTTATGTTCTTCCAGCTGATCTGCAGTTACAAGTGGAAATTGCTCCTTAAATTCCACCTTGAATTCAGAAACCAGTTTGTTGATGTTAATCTCTTTGATTTTCGAAGCTAATTCCTCAGAATCAACGATTAGACCAACTTGTTCCTTATGTATAAGCATAGTATTTTCTTTAGTAATTTCAAAAGTGGCGTCAATGGCCGGGTTACTAAATTCGGCAAAAGTACTATCCAGGGTTTCCTTTAACTTTAGTTCATCCCACTGTTGGGGAAAAATGATATCTATTCCCTTTTTTGCTGCCCGTTTCTCCATAATCTTTTTATAAATTGAACCTGTTCTCCCGATATCATAGGCTTGTTGTACGGCCAAATCCACATTTAAAACAAGACCCAAGTCTTCCAGTTTAACTTCAGGTGAATGTTGACCAACATTCAGTTTTATAGTGTGGTTCAATAAACAAGCAGCTTCATTTTCAATTAGTATTTTTGCTTCATCTTGGGTTAAATTACCAATACTAATTCCTGCTATAGTAATTCCTTCAAGAATCTTTTTTTGATCATGTGTATAGATCAGCGCTAAGACAACAACAGAAAAAAATATAAAAAAAAGTCCGGTTGCAGTCAAAAAAATTTTTCTTTTCAGGAGACTATTTAAACTAATCTTACTCATATTGCTAAAATCAAACTCTCTCCATTTCGTTTGTTACCAATATTAAATTGAGCGGAACCCTGACTTACATTTTGATCTGTAATATCTTCCAAGATAATCCTCCCATACAAATTAAACAGGTTTATATGCGCACATAAAATATAATTCGACATTCAAATCATATTTCCTTCACGAAAAAGTAATTAGAGAAGTTTACACGAGTGGTGACTTTGTCGGAGTACCTGCTTTACGAGGGTATTGTAAAGGTGTTTCTTTTATCTTTCTTATCCGAATTAAAGCCCGATGTTCAGCCCCTTCCCCAAGACTGAATTGTTCAATTCCTTCTACTATTCCGCCTAGTAGTTGCAAAGCATTTTTAGATTCTGACAATTCAAGCACAAACTGAGGTCCTTTCGGAGCTAAAAAAAGTCCGTTAACCTTAAGTACTGGCAAGGCATATTCCAGCAAAATAGGAAGCCGAGCAACTGCGCGTGAACCAACGGTATCAAAACGACCTCTATAGTGCACATTTCTTCCAAAATCTTCTATTCTGGCATGGACGGTCCTAATTCCCTTTAACTTGAGTGTTTTGATTACAACTTCTAAAAAGTCTAATCTCTTTTTTAAGGAATCCATTAATACCATATCCAAGTCCGGACGCAGTATCTTGAGAGGAATGCCCGGAAATCCTGCCCCGGTCCCCAGATCAGCAAATGTTATACCGTTAATAAATTTTTCAAGAAGCATCGAATCAATAAAATGTTTCAAGATAACTTCGTGCGGTTCAGTTATCCTGGTTAAGTTTATGCGTTGATTCCAGTAAAGTAAAAGTTCCCCGTAATTACAAAGCTGTTCTACTTGTAAATCCGATAAGTTGCACCCGATATGCCGATAGGTTAACTGCTGAATTAAAGATGCATGTTCTTTAAACATCATCTATTACCTCCTCTTCGCCCTTGTTCCAAAGAAACAAGCAGGACAGAAATATCAGCAGGACTTACCCCTGTAATTCGAGAAGCCTGCCCTAAATTTGATGGGCGTACTTCCATCAGGCGCTGCCTACCTTCTGTGGATAATCCGCGTACTTCTTCATAGTTAAACTTCTCGGATAGAAAAATAGTTTCCAATTTTGAAAATCTCTCTATATCAGCCCATTGTTTTTCAATGTAACCTGCATACTTTGTTTCAATCTCTACTTCTTCCAACACTTCCTGATCATATTTTTCTAACTCCGGAAGCAGTTTGGCCAAATGAGCATGCGTAATTTCCGGCCGGCGAATCAAATCCAGGGCACTAATTCCACTACGGACGGGAGCTGATTTAGCTTCTGCGATGACTAAATGTAATTCTTTTCTTAACGGAGAGAATACTGCTGATTTCAACAGCCCTTTAACAGCATGGTAATTATGTTTTTTTTCCTGAAAACGCTTCCAGCGCTCATCATCAACTAACCCGATGGCTCTTCCTTTCTCTGTTAACCTTAAATCTGCATTATCTTGCCGCAGTACCAAGCGATACTCTGCCCGGGAAGTTAAAAGTCTATAAGGTTCCTTAATTCCTTTCGTAACTAAGTCATCCACTAAAACACCTAAATAACCGTCCGAACGGAGAAGTATAAACGGGTCTTTACCAGTTGCTCGAAGCGCAGCATTAATTCCTGCCAACAAGCCTTGGGCTGCTGCTTCTTCGTATCCCGACGTTCCGTTTAATTGACCTGCAGTAAACAACCCTGGCAACTGCCGTACCTCTAAAGTAAGAGAAAGTTGATGCGGCTTAACATAATCATACTCGATTGCATATCCCGGACGAAGCATTCGCACGCTTTCCAGTCCTGGAATACTGCGCAATATTTTTACTTGCACATCCTCCGGCATACTAGTTGATACACCGGCAATATAAAACTCATCACTTTGCCACCCTTCAGGTTCCAAAAAGATTTGATGAGCTTCCCTTTGCGGAAATTTAACTATTTTATCCTCAATCGAAGGACAATAACGAGGACCAATTCCCTCAATTATCCCAGAATACATGGGAGCACGATGTAGGTTCTCTCTAATAATCTCATGGGTTTGACTTACTGTGTATCCCAACCAACACGGAACTTGCTGAGAAAGATCCGTGTGCCAAAACTGACTCTCCGTCGGTAAAAAGGAAAAACGCCAATGGTGATTGTCCCCAGGCTGAATGCGAAATTTGGATAAGTCCACAGACTGACGATGGATTCTGGGAGATGTCCCTGTTTTAAACCTTCCCAACTCAATTCCTAATTCTTTTAGCGAATCCGATAGCGACATCACGGGCATTTGCCCATTTGGTCCACCTGAATACAAAGAATCTCCTATAATAATTCTCCCACGTAAATACGTGCCGCTTGTCAAAACTATATTCTCTGATTCAAAACGCGCACCGGAACGAGTAACAATACCCAATATTTTATCCTTATGTTTATGAACCAAAAAACGTTCTACTATTCCTTGAGTGATTGTTAGCCTGGGTTGTGAAAATAAGACACCCTTCATCGTATTCTGGTAAGCCTGTTTATCTGATTGTACTCTTAAAGCATGGACAGCTGGCCCTTTTCCAGTATTTAGCATTTTAATTTGCAAGGATGTCTCATCTGCTATGATTCCCATTTGACCGCCTAAAGCATCAATTTCCCGAATTAAATGACCCTTAGCAGGCCCACCAAGCGATGGATTACAGGCCATATGGGCAATTGTATCAAGATTTTGGGTGAGTAATAATGTCTCACATCCAAGTTTTGCTGCAGCAAGGGCCGCTTCACAACCTGCATGTCCAGCTCCAACCACAATAACATCATATTTTCCTGCAAAGTACTCCAAATTACATCCTACTTTCCAATACAAAATCGAGAAAAAATGTCTTCCAAAAGAGATTCTTGAACATTGTGTCCGGTAATCTCTGATATATTATTTAATGCTTCCCTCACATCAATAGACAGTATATCCCACGGCATTCCCAGTATTAAATTCTCCAAAGCCTGTTTTAAGGCGGTATCGCAACGCTCTAGAGCGGAAATCTGACGTATATTGGAAAGAAGTTGATCTGATGCGAGGACAGTCTTCCCTTGATAGACTCTTTGTCGAATTTTATCTTCAAGTTCTTCAAAACCCCTGTGTTCAAGGACAGAAAATGGAATCCATTGCCAGTTTTGATACATATTATTAAATTTCTCATTCTTACATAAATCAATTTTATTAACAATAATAATCGCTTTTTCCGCATATTTATTTAATATATAATATTCTGCTTTTGTGAGAGGAAGGTTAGCTTGAACAACTAACAAGATCAACTCTGCCGAATGCAACGATTTCCATGTTCTTTCGATTCCAAGACGTTCTACAGGATCCTGGCTTTCTGTGATACCTGCCGTATCCACAAGTTTTAGCAGTATACCCCCTATACTAACTGATTCCCTTATTTCATCACGCGTTGTCCCCGGAATATCAGTTACTATAGCCCTTTCTTCATGCAATAATGCATTAAGTAAACTTGACTTTCCGACATTAGGTCTACCAACTATAACTGTGAGCAAACCATCCCTTAGAATTTTACCCGTTTTACTGCCTGCTAAAAGTTTAGCGGTGCCTTCCAGAGCCTGATTTACTTTTATTTTCAGAGTCTCCCGATCTAAAGTTTCAACATCATCTTCAGGAAAATTAATTCCAGCTTCGATAAAGGCAAGAATTTCTAATATTTTTTTTCTCAAATTTATAATTCTTTCTGAAAGCCCTCCGCTGAGTTGAGATAAAGCTAAATTTGCACCAGTATCAGTACGAGAACTAATTAAATCAATTACTGCTTCTGCTTGAATTAAGTCCATCTTTCCATTTAGAAATGCTCGTTTGGAGAATTCGCCAGGCTCAGCTAATCTAGCGCCATTACGTATACAGGTTTGTAAAATTCTTTGCGCTACAAAAATTCCGCCGTGGCAATTTATCTCATAAACATCCTCTCCCGTATATGAGGTAGGTGCCAACATTCTACTCACAAGAACTTCATCGAGTACTCTCGATTCATCCTTAAAAACACCAAGGTTAAGTGTGAAATTTTCCCGCCGTGTCCAGCGTTGCCTATTCTTTGGTTCAAAGCATTTCTCTATTATAGTTTCTGCTTCCGAACCGCTCAATCTTAATATATGAATACTTGATTCACCCATTGCCGTAGCCATTGCAACAATCGTATCGTGCAAATTCGATCATCTCCAATTAATAAAAGTCTGGGCACTTTCATTATTATTTTCTGCATTCACCTTTATTAAACTGCGCTGACATAACAACCACTAACGAGAACTTGGCTAGCTCCAAACCTACTGACGTCGGTGCTAGCCAAGTGCTTAATACTTAATGCAAAAGAGAAAGAAAATCTACTTTCCGATAGCTAACAGTTCTAAGATCTCCTCTTCTTTATGAGCGAGATAAGTACTGTACAGCTCCTGGATAACGATTTCTAACCGTCAGATGGAATAAACTCCTTCTGACGCTAAGAACTCTGTTTTTTTATGCTCTCTTATAGATGACCACATGCCTATAAGGGTCAGAACCCTCACTTATTGTAGAAATCTTGGTTTCATTCTGTAAAGAAGTATGAATAATCCTTCGTTCATAAGGGTTCATTGGCTCTAAAATAACCCTGGTTCCTGTTCTCTTAACCTTTTCAGATAATCTTCTTGCAAGCCGCACCAAAGTCTCTTCACGACGCAACCTGTATCCTTCCACATCAACTATAAGACGAACACGTTCGGATAATTTCCTGGATACAGCTATGTTTGTTAAATATTGAAGTGCATCTAATGTATCGCCACGTCGTCCAATGAGAATTCCCAGATCTGGTCCAGTTATATCAATATGCCAGTATTCTCCATCCTTACTCACTTTTGTATTTACAGTAACACCCATAGCTTTACATATTTTATGAATAAGATCTTCAGCTAAAACACCGGGGTCATCTTCATAGGAAATCCGAACTCTCGCTAAACTAGTTCCAAAGAGCCCAAATAAACCCTTTTTGGTAGGTTCCTCTAACACCTCAATATTAACACGATTACGATCAACACCTAACTCTAAAACCCCAGCAACAATTGCTTCTTCGATAGTTTTGCCAGTTCTCTCTACTACTTTCATGACCGATCCCCCTCACTTCTTCCACGTTACCTATGCAGCAATCTTACTTTGGCTCGCTAACTTTCGATTAATATAAAGTTGCTGAAAAATTGAAACAACATTCATTGTTACCCAATATAAAGCCAAACCTGCTGGTACGGTGACACAAATATAAGCAAAAAACACCGGCATAAAATATAACATTGTTTTTTGGGTTGGATCCGAAGTATTTGGATTTGTAAGTTTTGTTTGTAAATAGGTTGTTAAAGCAGCAAAAATTGGCAAAATCAAATGATATGACATAGTGAAACCATAAGCTTTTGTTAAATCAAAGTATAAAAACGTAGCTGCAGAAATTGATTCATATGGAAAATCAATTAAGGTTTTGTATAGAGCATAAAAAATCGGCAACTGAATGAGAATTGGAAGGCAACCACCCATGGGATTAATTTTATGTTTCTTATATAACTCCATAATCGCTATATTAGCTTTTTCCTTATTGTTTTTATATTTTTCTTGAATGGCTTTAATTTTAGGTTGTAAATCAACTGTTTTTTGCAATGAGACCATTTGCTTATAAGTTAACGGATAAATAATGGTTTTAATTAAAATCGTTAAAAGTATAATTGCTACACCGTAATTCGGAAAACCAAATGATGCAGAAATATTATAGAGTACATTTAATGAACTAGTCATCCCACCAACAAGAATATCCACAAAATTCCTCCTTAAACTGGGTTATGTCCTCCCGGATGAAAGGGATGGCATTTTAAAATTCTTACAATTGCTTTCCACATTCCTTTAATTAAGCCGTATTTAAGCAATGCTTGAACAAAATACTCTGAACAAGTGGGGTAAAAACGACATGTTTGACCTTTCAAAGGTGAAAGAAATATCTGATAAAAACGAATCATTATAATCAAGAAATGTTTCATATTCTACCCACTTTTAATCAGGGCATTGGCCCTTTTTAAAATTCTAATAATACTCTTTTCGACTTCGTAATAAGAAACTCCTTTTATACTAGTCCGAGCAATAAAAATTATTTGAACATCATTTCTGATTTCTGACAAATGAAGGCGGATAATTTCCCGCATCAATCTCTTTGCACGATTTCTTTGAACTGCGTTCCCAATTTTTTTAGAGGCAATAAAACCAAAACATTTCGGACCTTTTAAGATATAAATAGCAACATGTTTGGCAGAATAATTTTTTCCTTCCGCAAAGACCTTTTTAATACTTGAACTCTTGCGCAAGCGAAATTTTTTCTTTAACATAACTCCTCCATGTTACATACCTTAGGTCTTTTGCCTGCCTGCTGACCTACTACTGCCTTTGCAGAAACTTAATTATATATTCTAACTAACCACACAACAGTTTAAACGTTTTATAGAATCTCTTCAATAAAGATAATTTGTTTAAAAAAAGGCCACTTAATGCGGCCTTATACCGATAATCTTTTCCGACCTTTTGATCTACGGTGTTTAATAATATTTCGTCCCGCTTTTGTACTCATACGACTTAAAAAACCGTGAACACGCTTATGTCGGCGATTCTTCGGTTGATATGTTCTTTTCAATTGAATGACACCCCCTTAATATAAAAAAAATGCATAATATTCAAACTTAGATACTTAAGAGATTATACTCTAATATTTTTTAATCTGTCAAGCAAAGGTCAATAAACTACAGCCCTGAACAAAAATATTAAGCGCAGATTTT
>JBMNTM010000037.1:0-12201 GCA_050945735.1 Desulfosporosinus sp. | reverse complement strand
GCTCTAATCCCACTTGCGACATCCGGATCAATCTTTTCGTCATAATATTCCCGGGGTACTCCAATCTTTAAACCTTTTATATCATTGATTAAAAATTTTGTATAGTCAAGTTTCTCAACGGGAACAGATGTCGAGTCTTTGGCATCATATCCGGCGATAGCATTCATGACCAAAGCACTATCCCGCACAGATTTAGTCACCGGACCGATCTGATCAAGTGAAGAAGCAAGCGCAACAAGTCCAAAGCGCGAGACTGCCCCGTAGGTTGGCTTCATACCAACCACCCCACAAAATGCTGCGGGTTGACGGATGGATCCCCCTGTATCTGACCCTAAGGTAAAAGCAGACTCGTCCGCAGCTACGGCTACAGCAGCCCCCCCGGAAGATCCTCCTGGAACATGCTCTAAATCCCACGGATTTCTGGTTTTGGCGAAAAATGAATTCTCAGTTGAGGAACCCATCGCAAATTCATCCATATTAACTTTACCGAGAAGAATCGTTCCTGCTGCCTGAAGACGATCTGTTACAGTTGCATTATATGGCGGAATAAAATCCTCCAACATCTTTGAAGCACAGCTTGTCCGGACATCTTTTGTACATATGTTATCTTTTAAGGCCATCGGAATCCCCTCTAGAGGGCCGAGCACCTCTTTCCGAGTAATTTTCTGATCAATTTTGGCTGCTTGTGACAGAGCCTGCTCTTCTAAAACAGTCACGTAGGCTTGTAAGGTATGATCAACCATCTGAATACGCTCAATGTAAGCTTTTGTCAGCTCTGTAGAGCTGAGGTCTTTGCGAACGAGAAGTTCATGTAATTCGCTGACTGAAGCACCTATTACCATTGTCTTTATGCCTTCTTTCTAACTAAGTCAAACTAAGTCAAACTATCCTCGGTACCCTAAAGAATCCTCCCTCCACATCCGGGGCATTTCTCAGGGCTTTCTCCTGACTAATCGATGGAACCAGTTGATCCTCGCGCATAACATTATGCAATGGAACAACATAAATAGTAGGCGGCACATTATCAGTGTCTAAGCGCTCCAACATAGCCGCGTAGTCTAAAAAGGAGTTAAGCTGTTCTGTATACTCTTGAGTCTCCATTTCAGTCAACTCTAAGCGAGCCAATGCTGATACATATTCAACGTCTTGACGGGAAATTGTCATCTGATTCACCTTCTCTTGGTATAGATTATAATTTAGGTTTTATCATAGCAGATATAGACGAAGGTGGCAATAAAAAGAAAAAAGGACAAAACTTCAAAACCCTTACTGCTGTGTTAGGTGCTATGCATCGTGCCCCTCTTAAGTAACTGTGCAAATTCCTCTTCAGTAAGAATAGGTATCCCCAATCCTTGAGCCTTTAAGAGCTTTGTACCGGGTTTCTCTCCGGCTACGACAAAAGCCGTTTTTTTGCTTACACTACCGGCTGCTTTTCCACCATGTTTTTCAATAAGGGTCTCAATCTCCCGGCGATCCATGCTTTCTAAAGTACCGGTGACCACAATGCTTTGACCAGCAAAAATTTGTGGTTTTGAGGTGTTTTCAGCTACCATTGATACGCCAGCTTCGCGCAGTTTAAACAGGAAATGCTTCGTACTTTCCAGACTGAAAAATTCCACCAGACTTTTCGCCATGACCGGTCCAATATCCGGAATCTCTTGCAGTTCTTCTACCGTAGCACTCAACAGTTTATCCATAGAGCCAAAGGCTTGTGCCAGGATTTTTCCGGTTTTTTCTCCCGTATGGCGAATTCCTAAAGCAAAAATTAAAGGGGCAAGCCCACGCCTTTTACTGTCCTGGATCGCCTTGAGTAGATTATCTGCTGATTTTTTTCCCATTCGTTCCAGGCGCATTAACTCCTCAAACGACAAGTAGTAAAGATCAGCCGCATCCTTGATTAGTCCACCATCAAGGAGTTGCTGAATAACAGCAGGACCTAACCCGTCAATTGCCATGGCATCGCGTGACACAAAGTGAATAATCCCTTCCCGTTGCCTTCCCGGGCAGGAAATATTCTGACAACGATAAGCTACTTCGCCTTCGACTTTGGAAACGGGGCTCTGGCATTCCGGGCAATGATCCGGCATTTCAAAAACCCTTTCCCTACCGGTACGCTGCTCAGGTAACACCCGAACAACCTCCGGAATTACATCTCCAGCTTTTTGTAAGAGCACATGATCCCCAATCAGAATATTCTTTTCACGAATATTATCCAAATTATGCAAAGTTGCACGACTCACTGTGGACCCTGCGATGGAGACAGCCTTTAAAACTGCGGTGGGCGTCAATACCCCAGTACGCCCAACCCGGATGATAATGTCTTCAACCACAGTTTGAACCTGTTCTGCCGGGAATTTATAAGCAATCGCCCAGCGGGGGCATCTATTAGTAAAACCAAGTTCTTGCTGAAGAGCGAAATCATTAACTTTAATCACTAGCCCATCAATATCATAGGGGTAACGATGCCGCTGAGAAATCATCCCTTCACAATAATCAATGATCTCTTCCATATTGCTAAAAACTTGATATATAGGATTTACAGAAAACCCCTGCTGTCGCATATAATCAAGAACTTCTGTTTGTTTATCTAATCCAAGTTCTTTTGCTGTCAGAACTTGATACGCAAAATAACCAAGTTTGCGCTGCGCTGTGATTTTAGAGTTCAGTTGGCGTAATGATCCAGCTGCTGCATTTCGTGGATTGGCAAACGTGGGTTGCCCTTCTTCCTCACGTTCCTGATTCAAACGAGCAAATGAGGCTTTTGGCATATAGCATTCTCCCCGGACACTGAGCTTCTGAACCTGTTCGTTTAAACGCAGCGGAATGGATTCCACTGTTTTAACATTAGGAGTTATATCTTCCCCGACCAGTCCATCGCCGCGGGTTGCCCCACGCACTAATATCCCATCTTCATAAGTTAAGGCAACTGTTAAGCCATCAATCTTTAGTTCAACAACATAATCCACTGTTGGAGAAATAAGGCGTACGCGCCGATCGAATTCTCTTAAATCGCTGGGGGCAAAAGCATTTTCCAAGCTGAGGAGAGGAGCCAAATGCCGTACTTTAGTGTACTCTTGAGCCACCTCTCCCCCGACACGCTGAGTCGGAGAATCGGGAGTAACCCAGTCCGGATGTTTCGCTTCCAAATCCAATAACTCTCGTAGAAGGGCATCGTATTCCGAATCGGTTAAACGTGGCTGGTCAAGCACATAATACTGCTTGTTCGCGTCTTCGATTTTCTTACGCAGCTCCGCTACACGCTGAAATTCATCCCCCTGTAAAATCCTCCGATCGCTGCCCATATTTTTAAATCCTCCGATCTAAAAGATTTTGTATTGTTCTTTCATTTTCTTTATGTTTTGGATTCGTATAAGTGTTTTTATTTTCGTTTGTTAACATCCCCAGAGTAAAATTGACGATTTTCATGGCCTGATGCAGAAGTTGAGTGTTAATCTCCAGAATCTCGTGTAACTGTCCAACAACCCGGTCCAGCTCAAGACGCACTTCCTCTAATACCGGGAAATGTTCAGCAAGCTCTGCTAAAGTCAGCTCTTCGGGTGCTTTTCTAAGTTCATGGCCGATGGGTTCAATCCACAGGAGACGTTCTTTCTCCAGGCGGCTTGCACTTAATAAAAGTGTCTCTTGCTGAGCAGTAATCAATTCAATTTCATGGAGATTATTCTCAATTAAAGCTTTTTGTTTTTCTCGTTCCAGAGTGTTGAATTCCTCATAGATAGTTAATTGTAATTTTAAATTTTCATTTAATTTGTATAATACTTGAGACACTAAATCTCCCCCCCGCGTATAAGCCATTTGTAACAATATCGACGAGAATTAAATAAAGCTTAAGAACCGACCGTTCTTTTTGTCGGACATCAGGCCGAAGCACACTCGGCAGCTTTAGTTTTTGTAATTTTGTGGTTAATATTTAGTCTATTATGTTCAACTTCAACTTTTAGTGCCTTCGCTTAATTTTTTTGGAGTTAAAATGACTAACGTTCCGAATGAAGCATGTCGATATAAATAATATAAGGCTTATTACATTCCCTTTTATTAAGCTACTACAAATAAGCTACTACAAACAAGCCATTATCAACATACTATCCTGAAAATATTCCAATTATATTCTTCTGAATAATGCCGCATCTACGGCATAAAGGATCAATTTAAAAATCTAAATCTTCTTAAAACATCTAATATAAAAAAGCAAGGGAGGTACGTCGCAGCCCAGTAAAAGTTATTTACACATTTCGGGACGCGGCAATTACAAAATGGATATATCAACCGTTATTGGCCTTATCGCTGGATTTGGCGCCCTGATCATAGGATATATCTTAGAGGGAGGAACTATCAGTTCACTTGGTGGAAAATCTGCAGCGATCATTGTTTTTGGGGGGACTATTGGGGCTGTTGTGGCAGGTTTTCCCCTCTCCGACCTTAAAAAACTGCCAAAATGGATAAAAATTGCGTTTACCGAACAGTCATTTGGCACTATTGAAGCTTATGAGACACTGGTACATTTTGCCGAAAAGGCACGGCGTGAAGGATTACTCAGTCTTGAACAGGAACTTGAAACAGTAACGGATCGTTTTACCCGACAGGGCATGCAGCTAATTATTGACGGCACAGATCCGGAAATCACCCGTGAGATCATGGAATCAAATATCACCGTCCTTGAGAAACGTCATAAAGTAGGGATATCCGTGTTCGAAGCAGCCGGTGGATATGCGCCGGTTATGGGAATTATTGGCACGGTTATGGGGCTAGTTATGGTGTTAGGAAATATGTCAAATCCGGAGGAGCTCTCCCATTCTATCGCTACTGCTTTTCTTGCTACCCTCTACGGGGTTGCCTCCGCCAACCTAATATATTTTCCCATTGCCTCAAAGCTCAAAATGAAGGACAAAGCAGAAGTATCAGCTATGGAAATGGTTCTCGACGGAATACTCTCCATACAAGCGGGTGAAAACCCCTCTATTCTAAAAGAAAAATTAAAAGTCCATATTGGTTCAATACTTCCTTCCGAGGAAAAAACGCAAGAAAGGACAACGGCATCTGATAAAGCTGCTGTAAGTGAAGGTCGATGAGTATAAAACGAGAAAATGAAACAGAAAAAGATAATAGCGAGCGTTGGATGCTAACGTATTTAGATCTAATTACCCTGCTTATGATTTTCTTTGTAGTTCTTTATTCCATAAGTAAAGTTGATGCCGAGAAATTTCATGCTATAGCAGAATCCCTTAACAAAGCCTTCGGCGGCACACCAATAAAAATTGAGTTGGCTTCAAACCCTGATGGGCCGTCTCTCTTACAGACTGGTACTCCTGCTTCCTATACTACCGTCTCTGGAAAAGGAAAGGATTCAAACAATACGATAAATATAGATCCAACCGAAAGTAGGACAAATAATGATACCGGGACAGGAAATGTTGACGCAGAAAAAATGAGTCTTAATGAAATCAAGTTCAAACTGGACAAGTTTGCAGCGGATAACAATATTAAGACGAAATTAACGACTTCTATTGAAGAACGCGGCTTGGTCGTCAGCGTCCAGGAAACATTACTCTTTGAAAGCGGCTCAGCTGAGATAACTGCCCGAGCACGTGAAATTCTCGAAATAATATCCACGGTTCTCGTCACTGTTCCCAATCAAATTAAAGTCGAAGGACATACAGATAATTTGCCGATTAATACTGCAAAATTTCCCAGCAATTGGGAATTATCCGTAATTCGTGCAACCAATGTAGTAAATATTTTGCAGAAAGAAGGGATCTCTCCCAACCGACTTTCAGCAACAGGCTATGGAGAGTTTCGACCGATTTCTTCAAATTCTACTGATGTCGGACGTAGTAAAAACCGACGAATTGATCTGCTCATACTAAGATCAAAATATGACCTAACCGAACCCAGTACCTTAGCTCCTAATCCCGTCCCAGTTGTTTCAACATTGACAAAAAAACCTTAGAAGGCTAAAATCTGTACTGCCCGGTATACAATTTCGGAAGCTAAATTAATCTGTTCCGGCTTTAATAGCTCGATATTGTCTTCTGTGGTATGATTTTTGTAGAGCCAATCCCGCGCCATGAGGGTCACCGCAGGTATACCTACGGAGGCGAAACTGATGGAATCACTGTTATGAGCACCTTGCGGTGCTCTTTGAACACTGGCACCCACTTCAGTTGCGGCTTGACGGATAGCTCTAAAAGCTAGATTTTCTCCGTCCGTCCAGAGCGCAAAATCCCCGATCATTCCATTTCCGATTGTATCGACGTTAAACACTGCCTGGATATAGTGAAGGGGAAAGGGAGCAGAGCGGACAAATGCCTTAGAGCCTACAAAGCCCATCTCCTCAGCACTCCAAAAGGCCAGGATGATCGTACGTCTCGGGGTTTTTCCTTCACGCAGAATTCTCCGCATGACATCCAGTACACATCCTACGCCTGAGGCGTTATCATTGGCCCCAGGATAGATTTGTCCTTTAAAAATTCCCAAGTGATCATAATGAGCCGATAGAAGGATAATTTCCTCCGTTTTCTTACCTATCAGAGCACCTAAAAGATTGACACTGGGAATCCTTAATTGAATGGGCTCGGATTTAAAGGTTAATCGACCATTAACCAGAATTTCAGTAACCCGTGGAAGCGTAAATACATGTGCGAATCCTGTTTCGGAGTCTCCCATTGGCTTTAATCCGAGCATGCTTAATTGGGAAGAAAGATATTCAGCCGCTCTGACTTCTCCTTTGGATCCCGCCCTGCGGCCTTGCATCTCAGAACTGGTTAATGCAGAAATATCATCCAGAGCTGTACAACCCAAGTTCTCTGCATTAATAACATTATTTACGTTAGTTCTGGGCGGCAGTAACAATTGTACGGGCGGAAGCACTAACTTTGTTTTTACAGCATCCCTAAAAAGAGTAGGTAATAGGCTCCAAGGTAATGTTGCTGCTCCAAGACCCAGCAATATTTTTAAAAATACTCTGCGCGTCTGCATTTTAATCCTTTCTAAGAGGAGAATGATGATGTCTATACGTATTAATGCCCCACATCAAATTCCTGCTCCCGGTTCTCAAGGCTCACTTGAACGACATAGCGACTTTAGCGTAATCTTATCTCAGACCCAAGCTATTCAGCGAATTGAACTCCAATCCTTCCTCAAACGCCTTGAAACGCAGGGAAAGAAGTTGTCTGTTACGCTCTCGCTCAGAGATCTTATAGATTTCCGTGATATGGTAAAATCTTTTCTTCGTTCAACCTTTGGCCAAAGCCGCCAAATCCAAAACGAAACGTCTTGGGATTCTCAAGGTCGTCCCAAGCTCATGGCGAGAATTGCCAAAATCGATTATGTTTTGGATGAGCTTGGCAAACAACTCCTCGATCAGCAAGCCAAACCGCTTGAAGTTCTAACCAAGATCGATGAAATCCGGGGCTTGATTATCGACCTCTTCGCCTAAATATCACTTTAATACCTATTCGCTAAGGAACCATAAATATCTTTTTTTTTGTAGACTTTTTTCCAAGAAGCACCTAAACATCGTTGCCAAATACCTACCCCCCTTCTCTAACCCACTAAAAAAGATCTCCCACTAATCTAAAGTGAAAGATCTATACTACACAAAAAGCGAAGTCAATCTATAAGCCGAGTTCTGTCCCTCCATATGGAGGTGATGATCATCTATCTCGAACCGCCGTTACCGACGGCCTCTAGCGACCTTACCCGGGAACAAAAACGGGCCGTTCAACGTTCCCCTATTCGGTCTTGCTCCAGGTGGGGTTTACATGGCCAGCCAGTCACCTGACTGCCGGTGAGCTCTTACCTCACCTTTCCACCCTTACCTACTCGGAAATCAGTCTTCGAATGCCACGGATTAGACTACATATCTTGACCTCTGGCCTCTGATAACTGACTTCCGTTATCGGCGGTATCTCTCTGTTGCACTTTCCTTGGGGTTCCCCCCACTGGGTGTTACCCAGCACCTTGCCCTGTGGAGCTCGGACTTTCCTCAGAGGTGACCTTTCGGTCCTTACCCCCGCGATCATCTGATTGACTCCGTTAAAACATCTTACTAGAAAAATCATTATTGGTCAAATGGAAAATTTTATAATTATAGCCAAGGCGAGCAATTTGTTGAACTTACTCGTATTTCAATACCTTGAAGGGATTTGTCCGTGGACAGATATTGATATAGTGCCTGAAGCATGGGAGCTTCACTTAGGAAATGTCCGAGATCGCCAACGGCCATACCTCCTTCAAGGGCATCCAGAACTGCATGATGATCAACGTCACCTGTAATCAGAAGATCAACACCATTAAACAATGCTTTCTGTATAAAGCGAGCTCCGCTCCCATTTACAATGGCAACTTTGCGCACTACATTTTCTAACGACCCCGCCAAACGCACTCCAGTTAAATCATAGGGCTGGGCATAAACTCCTGGCTGCCCTAAACAATCCAAAAAGCGTTTCCATATATCTTCTAACTTTTCGGGTGTTGATAGATACCCACTTATCCCATACCCGCGCATCTCCCCATAATCTTCTAGAACCTTCATTTTTTTTAATCCAAGGACCTCACCTAGTGCTCGGCTCGAAGAAAGGATGGACTGGTCCAAATTTGTATGCGCAGTGTAATATCCGATCTGATGATGCAAAAGTTGAAGAGGGACCTGCGCCGCAGCATTATCTGCTCTCAAATTTTTCAGCGGACGAAAAATTATTGGATGATGAGCCACTATTAGTTGTGCACCATAAGCTTTCGCTTCTTCGACAACCTCCATAGTCCCATCTAAAGTAATAAGGATGCGCTCAATGGGGGTGGATCCGCTTCCGACAAGCAACCCGACGTTATCCCAATCCTCTGCCCATGATTTAGGAGCTATTTTTTCTATGACCTGTGCTACTAATTCTGCTGTTACTGCCATATTCGTAATCCCTCCGCCAAAGTCAATTCCAGAGATACCTCTCTGATTTTGGCCATAATCTCAGTGTTATTAGACCTTTTCATCTGTTCCATTTGCCTTGCAAGTATGCTTTTGTAATTATTTATATATCGTGTCAAAAGATCTGTTCGTTCTTCCAGGACCAACGGCCCAAAATGCCAAACAAGTTTCCGTACCAGACTTTGATACTCCGCTGCAAAGATGCTCCCGTTCTCCAAGAGAGGATGTAAACGTTGAATCCAAGTACGCTCAAACATTTGAAGTTCGGCTCCGTCCCAACCGCTATTTTTAGAATATGCCATCACTACGTAGATTCGATCGTCTTCTTCAACTAACTTTTCTGCCTTAAGCCGCCACCCGTCACTTATTAAGGTCAAACGCACAGCTCTCTCTGCACCTTGGGGCTGCAAGATAAGATCATGCACAGACTCTAAAACGTCCGGTCGAGCAGCAAGGATGTCCAACATGGTTCTTCCACCCATTCCGGCAAACGTCAAGACATTGACTTCCCCGGACTGAAGCGGTATTAACCCATCACCAAACCGTACATCAATAACTGCTTCTAAATGCCTAGCCTTAACTGCAGCCAAGGCAGATTGATACGGACCTTCATGAACGTCAATTGCTACTGCTTTTACTATCCGCTGAGTCTCATAGAGGGCAATGGGCAAATACGCATGATCTGTCCCTATGTCTCCGAGACGCGCACCATATGGAACAAAAGCTGCAACCATTTGCAGACGTGGACCTATAATAACCGGTTCAAACATAATTCACCTCATTAGTATGAGCTTAGAAAAACAAAGTGGACTCAGCATATGCCATAGTCCACTACCTAAATCATTGGTAGTTGATAAGCTGGTGTAAACTGTTTGCGCTTTTAAACAACATTTTTATTATACGGTTTTATTGTAATATTGTCCATTTTATGTATGTCTAAAAATAGAAGTGTGTAGAATTGTCGCTGGAGGAAAATTACAATGAACACAGTCGACAGTTTTATTTAAATTGTCATATGAATCAAGCCGTACTCTGACACCAAGAAGCCTTCCTTTTCAGGAAGGCTTCTTGGCTTTGAACATGAATCCTGTGGTAACCATATATGATAGGAGAGATCATATATCTATTTATAACAGATCAAAAGCATGATAAAAGGTTACTAACCTTTCAAGCACCCTCTTTATACAATGGTGTACCCACCATCGTTATTAAATCCAGCTCTGTTTGTTCAATAACCGTAATTTCGGGTGATACTTCCGTATCTTCCAGGAAAATATTGAGTGGAATATCACTCTTACTGATTGTGAAATTTCGACAAGTGTTAGCTGCCCTTTCTAATATGTTTTCCAATTCCCTGATATTTCCTGGCCAATCATAGCTTTTTAATAGATTCATAGCTTGGACTTCAATGGCAAGATAAGGCTTGTTTGTCCGGCTCTTTATGCGCTCTAATATACTGTTTATCAGGGGCTCCAAATCTTCCTTGCGTTTTCTGAGGCTTGGCATATTAATTACAAGAACATTTAATCGGTAATAAAGATCCTGGCGGAAGGTTTTATTTTGTACCTCTTCAGCCAAATTTTTGTTGGTAGCCGCAATGATCCGAATATCAATTCTTTTCGGTTTGCTGCCGCCAATTCTGCATACTTCCTTTTCTTGTATAACCCTGAGTAAAGCAACTTGAACATCCAAAGGCATGTCGCCTATTTCATCGAGGAAAATGGTTCCACCGTCCGCAAGTTCAAACTTGCCCGGATTACCTGTTTTCTTGGAACCGGTGAAAGAGCCTCCTTCGTAACCGAATAGTTCACTTTCTACTAATCCTCTGGGCAAAGCCCCGCAATTTATCGCTACAAAAGGCATATGTGAACGGTCACTGGCATTATGAATTGACTGGGCCATAAGTTCCTTGCCGGTCCCGCTCTCGCCGGTAATCAGAACATTGGAATTGGTCAAAGCCGCCATTTTACCCTGACAGATTGCTTCCTTAATACTAAAGAGCTGCCTATCATTTGTTCAAAAGTATATTTGGCCACGGATCCTGCCACCTGATTCACCAGTGCATGAACAGTCTTACTTCGGGTAAATGTTAATAATTATGCTTTCCGGCAGGCCTTGTTCGTTCTCAATAATAGCTGTGGAAACGCGACACAAAAATCTTTTCCAGGTAAAGTAAAGTCAATTTCTATATTATTAATCATTCTTCGATTAGTAAGAATTTCATTAATATCTATTCCAGATGGGGCAAACTTTGTTAACGGTTGATTCACTACCTTATTTTTCGCTATACCAAAAAGTTGCAAGGCTTTGTTATTTATATCGGTTACGTTTCCGGATGGATCAACTATTAAGACCCCATCGGAAATTAAATCCAGCATTATACCTTGTAAACGAATTACTTTTTGGTTTTCTGCGGTGATTTGATCAATCCTTATTTGTCTTTCAATCGCATTTCCTACCCCTATGACCATGCCCAGAGTATGAGCATGTACGCTTTCCGAGGTACCCGTTACATTCAAACATCCGAGAATTTTACCTTCCGGATCGAAAATGGGTGTTCCTGAACAGTACCAGCAATGATTGTCCAGGCAATAATGTTCTTCCGCCCATATTTGAATGGGCTGTTTTAATGCCAGGCAGGTTCCCACTCCATTTGTTCCTATGATTTCTTCTCTGCAGTCTGAGCCTAAATCAAGAGCGGTAGTTTCCCGAAGCGTTTTTTCGTCCCCCAATACAAAGATAATTACCCCTTCAGGGTCAGATAGAACCACTACACCTTGTTTGTTCAATATTATTGTATAAATATTTTCCAGATAATCATGAGCAGCATCCAGTAATCTTCTACTGTTCTCTTGCCTTTTTCTTACATTCTCAAGCGAATGCAGCTTTTTATTCAGATAGAAGGCATTAACACCATAATGTTTACTTCTCGTCCATGAATCGAGAATAATCTTTCGGACATTAGTCCCTACTGGTTTACCACTTTGAAAGTCCTGCCAAGCCTTTTGAATATCTTTCCTGCTATGCTTATTCAAAACGTTGCACCTCTTTTTACAATGCCAAAGGAAGCCCTATACAATTATTTTACCTCATTATTAAGGTAGAAGCTATCAAATTAATGATCGGTTAAAAGACATGTAGATTGCAAGTTTAATTGCCTTACATTTATTGGTACCTCTGATTTTGCATTATACAGTTCTTTGCCGGGAAGGTTTCGGATGGGAATCAAGGGCGAGCGCAGCGAGTTCATCTTGACCCTTGAT
>JBMNTM010000036.1:0-12475 GCA_050945735.1 Desulfosporosinus sp. | reverse complement strand
TCTTCAGTTGAAAAAGAACTTTTTGAGCTATCTGCTCAAGACAATTTTTACTATTGAAAACCCCCATAGGGGTTAAACAACCTGTTTTTGCAGTGGAATCAAAAATGAATAGTATAGTTTAAAATACTATAGTGTACAATAGAATAAATAGTAGAATATATTTTGAATGGTAGAAATGGGAGAAGTGTAATGGATAGCCCGCGTAAAGCTCTTGTTCTTCTCAGCGGCGGAATTGACAGTACAGTCTGTACAGTTTTGGCTTGTAGGGAATTTGGTCATAAAAATGTTATGGCACTTAGCTTATTCTATGGGCAAAAACACGCTAAGGAAATTGAGGCAGCAAAAAACGTGGCTAAACATTTAGGCATTAACGACCATATCATCCAAAAACTCCCCGATATTTTCAAGGGGGGAGGGTCTACTCTTATAGATCAGGATAAGCCAAATCCGGAAACAACTTATGAGGAACTTAGTAAACTCCCTGGCATATCTCCAACTTATGTACCTTTCCGTAATGCAAATTTGCTTTCCGTAGCTACAACAATCTCATTAATTAAAGGTGCCGATACGATTTTTTATGGGGCGCATTCTGAAGAGGCAAGGAAATGGGCTTATCCGGATTGTACCCCTGAATTTAACGGGGCTATGGCTAATGCAATTTTTATCGGTTCATATATGAAAGTTCGTCTTATAACGCCTCTTCAATGGTTAACTAAAAGTGAGGTAGTTGCTCTGGGAGTGAAAATCGGTACTCCATTTGAATTAACCTGGAGTTGTTATAATGGCTATGAAAAAGCATGTGGTGTATGTCCCACATGCATAGGGCGGATACATGCGTTTAAGGAGAATGGATTATCAGACCCCATAAACTACGAAACGAGGCAAGTTAAATCAAGTTAAATAATGTAGCATTCTATAATGTAAAATCACATAATATAGATTTATAATATTAAAACAATATTTAAAACTAAATAAACATGAAATAATTTCGAATTTATAATGAAAATATTTATGAATTGTTATAACTAAGAAGGACCGGAGCAACAATGAATGTTTATTGCTTCGGTCCTTTTTCTTAGCTTTTACTTTTTAATTATATCTGTTAATTATACCTGCGTGCACCGAGATAACGCGAGGAGTAAAAACTATCATTTAGGCTCGATGTTTTAACCCCGCTGCCAGGAGTACTGGCATGTACAAATTTTCCTCCACCTACATAAATACCCACATGAGAAGCACCCTTAGCATAAGTTGAAAAAAAGACTAAATCGCCGGGGCGAAGGTCACTCTTACTGACCGCAGTGCCCGAAGAGAACTGGGCATAGGATGTACGAGGTAGGGAAATCCCGGAACCTGAGTAAACATACTTGGTAAAACCCGAACAGTCAAAGCCCTTTGTAGAAGTTCCGCCAAAAACATAGGGTGTCCCCTGTAAACTTAGGGTGCGGTCTGCGATAGATGAATTACCGCTACTTCCGCGAGAAACAGCATATGCTACGGTGACAGGACGATTACTGCGGCCTTTAGCAATAACTTGATTCACAGGAGCTTGAATAATCTTTTCATCTAAAACTTGCTTGCTTACGTCAATACCATTCTTTTGCATGTAAGAATAGGTTACTAATTTTGAACCATGACTGCCATGTTCGACAATTTTAGTTTGGCCGTATCCTAAATTATTATCAACTTTTGTGACAACATCATAGGGAATTGTCTCTGTTCCTGAATATGTTCCCTCACATACAACAGTAAGATAAGGTTCAGTATCAACAAGCTTAATTATTTGGCCTGGCTGCAGCTTCGTATCTTGAGTTGTTCCCGGATTACCGGCTAATACCTCATCGGTCAACATATTATTTTTGCGAGCAATTAGCCACCAGGAATCATCTTGTTGAACAGTATAATCTTTAGTCCTAATTTTACCATTAATTAAAGTGTTAAAAGCTTGATCAACTTGAGTTATTTGATCAGGCTGGACTTCTGACTCCTCAATACTAACCTGCTCGGCAAAACTAACAGTAGTCACATTATTTTCAGCACTGGGCTTAACATAATAGTCCTGATATTGCTTTAGAATTTTATCTGCATCTTCTTTGCATGGTAAAATTGCGATCAAAGAACCATTTGCTTGTAATTTGTAGCCATCAAGATAGAATGTTAATTTTTCTTTCATAATATTTTCATTTAAACAAGATGTTAGATAGACGTCTTCCTTAACCCTGATTTTTTCATAGGTGATTTGGTCATGTGTTTTGGCAACGAGTCCAAATGGTTGACCATGTTGTTGCAGAGTTGAGGCTACGAGATCTTCACCTGCATTGATACTACTGACTAAGCCAATCTGTTGACCATTAATCACTACAGCGGCCGCCGGAGTTGTTGTCGAAAAATAAAAAGTAAGTCCGCCGGTTAAAATTAATGTAAGAGATAACCCGCCGATTGTTTTCGGTGATTTCCAGGATATTTTTTGAAGTCTATTTGCCACGCCTTTTAACCGTGACAGGATTGGAGACAAATGCATATTTTTTCACCTTTCATAGCTTACGAGGTTAGTTGACGGATTCGGACAACAAAGGTGTAAGCCCGACGCGTATGGCACGCGTTTCACCCCATTAAAAGGAGATCCCCCGCTCTGGATAACCAGATTCAGCTTTATTTATTTTATGCAATAGTATTCAAACTTGTTATACTTATTCGACGGAATATCCAAAAATCCTTTAATGAATTCAATGTAATATATGGAATATATGGTAGTGCAATTATCCTTCGGATACGGCGGGGAGCATTATGGTAATTCTGGTACCGATACCCTGCCTGCTTAAAACTTCCAGATATCCGCCATGTCGCTCCGTGATCCACTTAGCAATAGATAAACCCAACCCCGTACCGCCAGTGGTTCTGGCGCGGGATTCATCGGCGCGGAAGAAACGGTCAAAGATCCTGGGAACCGCCTCAGGCGCGATACCAATCCCTTCATCTTGTACGGCAAGCCGGGCATAGCCGTCTGCACTGTATACTGATATCGTAACCTTATTACCCGCGGGCGTGTATTTCATGGCGTTGTCAATCAGTATCCGTATCGCCTGTTTGATGAGGCTTTTATCGGCATCAATAAAAACAGGTGTAATAAACGAAGCGTATTCGTGCCCACTGTCGATCATCTGTGTTTCCCGCAGTACTTCCAGGGCAAGGACGGACAGTTCAAAACGCTCAATATGCAGAGTCATAGTGTTGTTGTCGCCCCGTGCCAGAAACAAGAGCTGCTCCACCAAGCCCTTCATATTCGCTGTTTCCTCTTTAATGGCATCAATGGATTCCTGCAGCGTCTTCTGATCATTCTTTCCCCACCGATCCAGGAGATTTGCATACCCTTGAATAACAGAAATCGGTGTCCTTAGCTCATGGGATGCATCTGATACAAAGCGTACCTGGGAACGGTAGGATTCATTGATTCGGTCCAGCATTCCATTAATAGCAGAGGCCAGTGTTTTCAGTTCACTTTGCGTTTCATCTACTGGAATGCGTGTATCCAGTTTTGTGGCATTGATATTGTCTAACTTACCGGCCAGAACTTCCAATTGCTCCGGTGTAAAGACACCGCCGGTATTTAGGTTTTGGGCCGTCTGAGCCAATTCTTCAATGGGTCGAAGAGCTTTTCGAATTGTTCTTGCGCCTGAAAAAAAACTGCTGAGCAAGATTAATAGTTCCAGACCCAATAATAAGGCAAACATCCTTACTAAGATCCGAAGGGTATTCTGTTGTCGGATAGAAATAAGATATGATTGGCCTTCATGATCTATTATCGTCGCATTGTAGGTAAGACCCTCTAATTTCTCCCAATAAGTTAAATCCGATGAGTTCGGCAGGTCAATGCTCCTTTCACCGGGTGTAGTCTGTTTGGATAGGTTTTGGGGTATTTGTAACCCTCGTCGTTCTCCAGTCTGGAGAGAAATACTGGCCCCGGTGAGCTCAAGCCATTTTTCCGTATCCGGGGCAGGCAGCCCTGTTTGATTCAGCATCTCTGTCATCGCTGCCGCAGTCTGTTCAGCACGCATCATTAAGCCGGCAGCAGACACCAGGCACAGAGCTGCATCAAGTGCCAAAAAGAAGGCCAGCATTCGGAAAAATAGTTTAATATTAAGCTTCCAAACAAGGGAAAACCGTATCTTGTTACCGATACGGTTCGTGGGACTGTTTAACTGTTTATTTTTCATCTTTTATCACATACCCCACTCCTCTTATAGTATGAATCAACTTAATACCGAACACCTCGTCGATTTTGCCGCGAAGAAAACGCACATAGACATCGACGGCATTGGTTTCCCCTGCAAAATCAAAGCCCCATACATTATCGAGCAGTGTTTCCCGGGAAATAACCAATCCCTTATTTTTTAGCAGATAGTGAAGAAGGTCAAATTCCCGTTTGGTCAGTTCAATGGGCGTGCCATGCATGGTAACCGTACGGCGGCCCGGGTCGAGCAGCAGACCGGAGGCTGATAAAACCTTCACGTCTTCCAGAACGGTATTTCTGAGGGCAGTACGGATCCGGGCGAGAAGCTCCTCAATGGCAAAAGGTTTGGTTATATAATCGTTTGCCCCGCTGTCAAGTCCGGAAACCTTATCTACTACGCTGTCCCGTGCGGTCAACATAATAATGGGAACAGAGGAGGTACGGCGAATTCTTCTGAGGACTTCCATACCGCTTAACTGAGGCAGCATAATATCCAGCAAAATAAGGTCGAACTCGCCGGTTTCAGCGAGTTCAAGCCCTGTTCTGCCATCAAAAGCTTTTGTTGTGGTATAGCCCTCATAGCCAAGCTCGAGCTCGATAAATCGGGCAATCTTTTCCTCATCCTCGATAATCAGTATCTTTGCACTCATGAAAGCCCCACCGTTTCAAGCAGTTATTTTTTATCTTCCATGGACTTTTTGAGGTTTACAGCTGCGTGCGCCGCGCTGTTAATCGCGTCATTAACCTTATTATCGCTCAAATCAGGTCCGATGAAGCGATAGTGAAAACCAAAGAATAGTCCGATGATAAGCAGTGGAATAGTAATCCAGGGGACGAATATCAATAGTAAGGCGAAGGCCGTGACAGGAGCAGAAGCTTTACTTTCCTCACCCTTGAGCACTTCAAAGGAATTTTCATTGCCTTTGCGGATCATTTTTAAGCAAAATTTACCTAATTTTTTCAGGAGAGAACCAAAATTTTCTCCATTGTTGCCGGACTTATTTTGCTTTTCCCAGTAGTTAGTATTGTAGGCCTCTGCCCTGGGGTCGGCAGATTTTTCGCTGCTGTAATAACCGCCTCCGGGTGGTGTGTTTATCTTTCCCTGTTTTTCCAGAGAGATCACGGCTTCAAGCAAATCCCCATTTGTCGCATCCAAGGCAGACTTTGCCTCTTCGTAGCTAATATTTGCCATTTGACGTAGTTTTTCAACTTGTTCTAAGGTTGTCATAATATTTCCTCCTTGTTTAATATTATGATAGCGTTTGCATAATACTCTGCAGCAAATGTTATTGATGCTGTAATTGAGTATGTATGAATTCTAACTCATGAAACTTCAAGGAGAATTTGATAAATATTAAAATACGATTAAAATGGTTTGCCAATCCTGCAAGTAAACAGTTCACATTTCGAAGTAGGTAAGAACGGCGGAATTAAATAATATGTTAACATAAATGACTCTGCTTGGGCAAATGGTGTTGTAAATAAGCCGAATTGGCCACCGCTTCAGAATTTCACTTTTTCAATTATCTTAGGTATTTAGGTTCAGTTTATTTTTTTCCTGGAGCGAAGTAAGGTCATTTGCTTTGATCATAGCTTTAGAAATGGTATAGAGCGTATCTTTAATGAAAATAATCCTTTCGATCGCCTTAGAGTTGTACATATAACGCTGTCCTGCTTTCAAAAGGTCAGCATTCGTTAAATGGGTTATTTTGCCTCTTAAGGTGAATCCCTTAAGAAGATCGAATTGATACACATAAGCGCCCTGAAACGCAAATTGGCCATATTCAGGGATCCTTTTGTCCGTATTTGCTTCTACAGAATTTTTAACTTCCATCAGTGTAACCGGAAACGATAGTATTCCTTTCTCCTTATCAAACAACAAGGCTTTGTGATTACGAAGCACTTCGGAATCAGTCCCTCGCTCCCCGATGATCGTCTTAAACTTCTCTACAGGATGGTTAACATCGCTTACATCAAAGACAGCGAATTTAAGGCCTTGGTAAAAGGCAGTCGTACCCATAAGAGCCTTTGGAAGAATTCCCTGACTATTATTATCACTTATTTCTACGGTATCTTTTCCAAAACCGATGATATGATTCTCGTCATAGGGGTGGAGATAATCACTGAATCCCGGTATTTTCAAAGCACCTAAGATTGTGGGAGCAGTTGGGTTTTTGAGGTCCAAGACAAAGAAGGGGTCAACATTTTTAAATGTTACCAGGTAGCCGCGATCCCCCATAAACCGAACGGAATAGATCTTCTCTCCGGGTGCAATATCTTCAATCTTACCCATTATTTTCAGGTCTTGATCCAAGATATATACGTTATTCTTGGAGGTATATTCATCACTTCGCCAGATTTCGCCTGTAGTGGTAGCGATCCGGAAGCAGTTGTCATACTCGTCCATTGCAAACTGATTAAGAATGGTACCTGGTACTTCGCCTTTAGCTTTAAAAGTTGTGCCACCTTCGTTCAGTGCAAATTTATAGAGAGTAGTTGAAGTTTTTAAGGCATTTGGTGGTTGTACTATAGAAGTGGAGGCGGAATCTGGTACTGGTTGCGGTAGTGGCATAGGTTGAGGTTCAGGTTGAGGTTGAGGTTCAGGTTGAGGTTGAGGTTCAGGTTGAGGTTGAGGTTCAGGTTGGTTTGATTGAGCGATTGGTTGATATTGGGTTACTGCAACATAGAGATTTGACGTGGATGTGTAGATATTTTGACCTGAGCCAAGATATGAGGAAACTTGCATTTCCTTATCTTTTTGATCAAGATCAAGACCGGCTATCAATAAATAATTAGGCTCGACAAAGTTCGGAAAGTAATGGATGTCCTTATATCCAATAGTAACGAATTCTTCTTTGCTCACAGTATCTCGATAACTCGGTAGAGGAGGTTCTAACCCTTGTTCCATAATCCAATATGTATCCAAATTTTTATTAGCGATCAGATATAGGTTAGAACCGACTTTACGTGAAGACACGTACAGTCCGTTAAGTTCAGCTTCCCGGATTTTTTTAAGATTGGTCTTATCAGCCAGGTCATAGATCAATACCTTAGTCGTTGACTGTTTATAGAACGGTGGATAGATACTGCTCTTTGGTTCCTGCAGATCTTGAGCGGCCGGTGCGTAGGGTTGACCTTCCTCTTGGTAATAAGCATTGCCGATTAATACCAGGTACTGATCATCGACATAAAGTTCCCGGGGTGTAAAATCATCCTTCATAAAACTTATCCGGCTCACTATACTCATGGCATCAGACGGATAGGCTTGGACAACGATCAGTTCTTGATTATTGACTTGGTAAATATACTGGCCATCATTTTTCAGGATATCGGCTTCATCCACGCCTTCAACCTGGAGATTTGTCCTTGAATATTCAGAGATGGTATCCAGACTGGACGCAACAGGTGCTGGATTAACCGATGATTGGACAGATTTATTTATTGATTCCTTCAGCAAGTCTTCACTGACCATGTTTTCCTTCATTAGCGTTCTGGAACTGACGGTTTCAGTTAAAATACTTTTTAGTTTTTCAAATGTCTCTACTGTAGGCAGACTTTGTTCA
Organism: Desulfosporosinus sp.; assembly: GCA_050945735.1. Lineage (GTDB taxonomy): Bacteria > Bacillota > Desulfitobacteriia > Desulfitobacteriales > Desulfitobacteriaceae > Desulfosporosinus. The sequence continues at coordinate 4,681 of JBMNTM010000036.1, read as the reverse complement.
GGGGTTAACTCCTGGCTTGTCACTTTACCCGTCTTAGGCAAAGCGATGACAACTGTGAATACGGCAAGCAGCGCAACTAAATACCATACTTTTTTCATCACAAATCCTCCCCGTAGTAAATTTTCCGATTATTCATTTACAATTATTCATTTACAATTATTCATTTACAATTATTCATTTACACATTAACATTTCACAACCAGGCTTTACGCCCGAAAGCAAATTGAATAATCAGATCAATTTTTCCGCTATTTCTTATAGACGTATCGTTTAGACGTATCGTTGGGGGTTAAACTGACACATCTAAAGAGCCAAAGAGATTTTAATGAGTATTTTATAAAAACCGTTGGTATCAATGCTTAGAAGATTTACAATGGATATTTTCAAATCCATGGAAAAAGCGGCGACGGAATTGTTATTTGCTTAACTACGGTGATGGAATTGTTATTTGCTTAACTGCAAAATTCAAATATTTTAAAAAATCTGGGGCAGAATTTACCTGCCCCATTTTCTTAAGCCCAAGTGAAAGCACAAACGTTGCTGTAGTCTGCTTTATTCTAAATTCAATCGTTTACTTAAAATATAATTCGTCACAGCAAAGTAAGCTGCACATAGGAGACTTTCGAAAAAAATCGCATAGACAATAGCCTGTTGAGTTGCTTGCTGCAGGCCGCTGAGGCCATTGGCAGAGACGATGTGAAAATTAATATATTCGGTGCTTCCAGGAATTAAACTGACGAGCAAGAAAAAGATTTGGGAAAGAGCACTTAGGACAATAAAGGCGCCAAAGGAGGCCAATATTTTATGCTGACTAAAGAGGTGCCCGATGGCCATCGAGACATATACAAATAAAATGCCTGAAGCTATGCTGATTAAAGTGATCATAAAAACCTCAAGAGATAAAAGGTATAAATCAGCACCTAATACGTCAAACACGTGGTTATAGACAGATGCAAAACCCTGGATGATTTCAGTGAGGTCACCTCTTTCAAGTGCGATAATCAGAATCGAAATCATAGCCACGATGCCACTTGTTATTATCCAAAACATAGACACTAAAAGCTTACTGACGATGTGTGTCCAGGGTTTGACGGGCAATGTAAACATCAAATAGCCTTCGTTGGTAAGTAGATTTTGATAAAAGCGTTGAATCATCATGATTAAGGTCATTACAAACATTCCCACCATAATTACAATATAGATAATCATGCTGATAATTGCGGGGGTAACCCATTCTTCAGGACTTATTGCAGAAATCAATCTTGTAATTGCTGCGAACAGCAGCAGAGCGAGGAATAGTGGAAGAAATATTCTCCCGGTTGCTTTAAGTTCGTACTTTAAGAGCTTGTTTAACATTTGAACACCTCCCTGAATAAATCATCAACAGATTTACCCTTTTCATCCCGGATATTATCCACAGAAGAGGTCATAACCACTTTGCCCTCGCTAATAAAAACAACATAATCCAGGATATTCTCAATATCCGAAATAAGGTGGGTTGAGATAATCACCGTGGCATTATCATTATAATTGCTGAGAATAGTATGAATAATATAATCCCTTGCCGCCGGGTCCACTCCGCCTATAGGCTCATCCAATAGATAAAGTTCTGCTTCGCGGCTCATGACAAGAATTAACTGTACTTTTTCCTTCGTTCCTTTGGACATAGTTTTTAATTTGTCATTAGCATTGATATTGAGGCTTTTGAGCATGTCGTAAGCCTTATCCGGTTTAAAATTAGCATAGAAATCGGAGAATAGCTCAATGATTTGGTGTACGCGCATCCAATCATTTAAATAAGTCTTTTCCGGGAGGTAGGAAACGATTTGCTTGGTTTCAATGCCAGGTCTCTTTCCGTTAATAAGAATCTCCCCGCTTGTGGGCGTTAAGAGTTCGTTAGCAAGCTTAATGATCGTGCTTTTTCCGCTGCCGTTAGGCCCCAGTAACCCTACTATTTGCCCGCGTTCGATCTTTAGATTCACATTAGATACGGCAACTTTGCTGCCGAACTTTTTTGTAAGGCCGTTGCATTCCAAAATAGTGCTCATTTCTTCATCTCCTTTGCCATGTTACTAATAATAGTAAAGGTTTCCTCTTGTTCAAAGCCCATCATCTGCATTTTTTTTAGGAATTCCATGATTTGCTCCTCAACCAATTTAGTTTTTGCCTGTTCAACGATACGTGCATCCTTCGTAATTGATCGACCGCTTGTGCGGTGGGTAATGATGAGACCATCTTCCTCTAATTTTGCCAGGGCCCTCTGCATAGTATTGGGATTTACTGTAGCCTCTTGAGCCATATCCCGTACCGAAGGCAGTTTAGAACCCGGAGGATAAACACCGGAAAATATCTTCAGCTTGATTTGTTCAATCAGCTGGGTGTAAATGGGTCTGTCAGATTTTAATTCCCATGGCATAATATCACCCCCCCGTGTATTATTGTATTAGATTGTTAATACAATAATACACGATTTAAGGTTTTTGTGCAAGAGAAACTCGTGTTTGTGTCTGGCATAAAATGTCTTATGTGACCCTTAAAATTTTATAGTTTACTTTAGACAATACAGCAGCGAAATATGATAAAATAGTGTCAGATAATGTCGAACTATCAGACAGGTAGAGGGGGAGATGGGTATAAGGTGAAAAAAAGAAAGAGCAATAAATATTTCCCCAAAATTTTTCTCCTGTTATTACTTGTGACACTTCTGACCGGGGGTCTCTTATTTACCAATAGCGGCAGAGAAACGATTGGTAGTCTTATCGAAGCATCAAAGGATATTCAGAATAAACTGAACCCACAGGAACCTCCATATACTGAACCAGCTCCTACAACTGCGTCGACAGAAACCCCGGAATCCGCAGCAGAATCCGTTGCAAAGCCTGTTTTGGAGCCTGTTGCTAAACCTGTTCAAAAAGCGCAAAGCCAACCGGTAACTAACAGTAACTCCGATCGGATTAATCAGGAACAAAAAACTGCGGATTCATCAAAGGTAATTAAAACCGGCCTTAACAATCCGGCCAGGAAACAAATTGCTTTAACCTTTGATATTGGGTGGCTCTATGAAAATACAGATGCGATCTTAAATCTGCTTGACGAAAATAATGTAAAAGCGACGTTTTTCGTTAGGGGACTTTGGGTAAAGGATCATCCTGATCTGGCAGCAAAAATCGTTAACAGAGGGCATACCTTAGAAAACCATTCTCTGACGCACGGCCATATGAATGCAATGACAGAGGCAGAAATTAAAAATGAGATTCGAAAAACAAAGGAAATTATCAAGCAGACAACCGGCTATCAGCCGCAGTTATACCGCCCGCCATACGGTGAGTATGATCAGAGAACATTAAAAATATTAGCTGAAGAAGGCTATCCTTATACTATTCTTTGGAGCGTGGATAGTCATGACTGGGCTGAGGAATTAAATGGAGTAAAAATCACGAAAGATTACCTGGTAAACAGGGTGTTGCTTGCGGCCAGTGATAATGGCATTATTTTAATGCACGTCGGTGGTTATAAAACGGTTCAGGCCCTGCCGGAAATAATTGCCGGTTTGAGGGCTAAAGGATATGAACTAGTGAAAGTAAACGATATGTTATAAAGGGCGTTAATAGTTTCACCGGTAATTTGCTGTCCTTTTCATTATTTCCAGGCATAGACAAAACCTCCACAATGGTGTAAAATCACACTACAATGGAGGTTTTTCTATGACTAAAAATGAGTTTATCCAATGCATAAATAAAAAAATTAAGTTAATCCGTACCGAGCGCGATTATACCCAGGATAAAATGGCGGAAATATTAGGAATATCAAAAAAGACACTGGTTGAAATTGAGAAGGGCAGAAGTTCATTTACCTGGTCCGGTGCTGTTGCTGTGGCTGTGCTTTTTAATGATAGTCAGATTATCCAAATGAGTTTCGGCGGTGATACCCTGGATCTTATTAAAACAATCTCTTTTACGCACTATAATGAAAACTATCCTGAAACAATGGGTGGTAAAATCTGGTGGCGTCTTATTAAAGAGCAATTTGGTTTTAAAATCCAGCAAAACATCATTTCTCAGCATTACCGTCTTTTAGACAGTAATAACCGGAGAATTTGCAGTTCAACTGATCTGGCTTATGTAAATAAACGGCTTGCAGAGATGGTGTAAAATGAAAAGTCTTCTATTTGATGTATACTATCGGTTTTATGATAAATTTATGAGCATTTTTAAATTGGATGAACACCAAGCGATTGTCAGCAGGGTTAAGATATATGCCGGTAACCGACGGCTTAAAATAGCTGACATTGGTGGGGGTACCGGATTATTAGCCAATACTTTGATTGGGTTAGGACATGAAGTGACCATTATTGACCCGGCCAAAAAAATGACAGCCATTGCCCAAAAGTTAAACCCACAAGTAATGATTATTAATCAAACCCTTGAAAATACAACTCCTGAACGGACATACGATGTAATCATTTTAAGGGATTGCTTACATCATATTAAAGCCCAGGCTGAGGCACTCGGCAAGATTTTTGAAATTCTTCAGGATAATGGTCTGCTCATTATTCAGGAATTTTCACCCGACTGCATAAGTGCCAAATGCTTATTTCAATTTGAACGATGTTGTTGGGAAAAAGTTTACCCTATCCCTCCCTCTGAACTTGTTTTAATGATGACTGAGGCTGATTTTATCA
>JBMNTM010000035.1:0-12593 GCA_050945735.1 Desulfosporosinus sp. | reverse complement strand
ACCGGGAAATTCTCAGGTTTAGCCATCGTTCTCCCTCCCCCAGTGTTCCAACACCTGCCTTGCAGCATGTTGTTCTGCTTCCTTTTTGGTACGACCCACACCTTTGCCCATTAAGTTTCCTTGCAGAAAAACACCCGCTGTAAAGCTTTTATTGTGATCCGGCCCTTCTTCCATCAGGATCTGATAGCATACTTCTTTTTCTTCCCGTTGCGCTTTTTCCTGTAACGTAGTTTTATAATCACCGTAATTCCCTTCGGCTACTTCGTCAATAGATGATTTAAGCATTTCCAAAATGACCCGCCGGGCTTCTTCCAATCCATATTGCAAATAAATCGCTCCGATTAATGATTCCCAGGCATCTGCCAAGATAGAAGGCCGTTCCCGCCCACCGGATACCTGCTCGCCTTTGCCCAATAAAAGTTCTTGACCTAACTCAATTTCATGTGCTTTTCGAGCCAGAGTAGTTTCATTCACAACAGCTGCCCGCATTTTCGTAAGTTCTCCTTCGGGCCGATCGGGATAATTTAAATACAGATACTCTGCTATCACAAAATCCAAAATCGCATCGCCCAAAAACTCAAGACGTTGATTGGTTTCCTTGCCAAATTGCGGATTTTCAAAAACATACGAAGGGTGGGTCAAGGCAGTGCTAAATAGACGATTCGGCGGAATTTCCAATCCCAAGCGCTTTGCTAATTTATGTCCAAGTTCTTTTTTTAGAGAAGGCACAACACATTTCTTTCGTCCTGATCTTCCCCCATTCTTTACGTGATTAGAAGTTGCATTACGCTTTACGTGATTAGGAGTTGCATTACGGCTCTTTTCGACCATTAGTTTAGCTCCTTACCTGTTGGTAAATTTTTTGAACACGATGGTGGCATTATGCCCTCCAAAACCTAAGGAATTGGACATTGCCACAGTCACTTCTTGTTTTCGCGCTATATTAGGAACATAATCCAGGTCACATTCCGGGTCCGGCTCCCCATAATTCGCAGTGGGCGGAATTTCGCCCCGGGCAATACAGTTCGCGCAGATAATTGCCTCGATCGCTCCGGCAGCACCCATCAAATGACCGGTCATTGATTTGGTTGAACTGATTGCTAACTTCGACGCATAACTATCAAACAGATTTTTTATGGCGGCAGTTTCCGTCAAATCATTGTGCCATGTGCCAGTTCCATGTGCATTTATATAGTCAACGTCTTCAATATTAACCCCTGCATCACTCAAAGCAAGTTGCATTGCACGGGCTGCACAGGTTCCACCGGGAATCGGGGTTGTAATGTGATAGGCATCCGATGTGCTTGCATATCCGGCTAGTTCAGCATAAATACGGGCACCACGAGCCACTGCATGTTCCAAAGATTCCAGAATCAAAACCCCTGCTCCTTCACCCATGACAAAACCACTACGCCGTCTATCAAAAGGTCGACATGCTTGTTCAGGATTTTCTTTCTCAGTTGACATTGTCTTCGCAGCACAAAAACCAGCAAAAGCCAACTTTGTAATAGGAGCTTCAGTTCCTCCACAAAATACTACATCGGCTTCGCCGCGTTCAATAATCCGTAACGCTTCCCCAACCGCGTTGGTGGCCGAAGCACAGGCCGTGACAATTGTTATACTGGATCCCTGCAGACCAAACTCAATGGATAAATGTGCCGCTGCCATGTTGCTAATCATCATTGGAACAAAAAATGGCGTAATCCGACTGCTCCCCCTATTCATGAGCACCTCTTTTTGTTCCTCAAATGTAATAACCCCGCCAATCCCGCAACCCATAACGGTACCGGCCCGTTCTTTGTCCACTTTTTCCAAATCCAATCCAGAATCGTGCAAAGCCATCTTGGCTGCCGCTATGGCAAATTGGACAAAACGGTCCATGTGGCGACTTTCTTTTTTCTTAACCCATTCCGTTGGCTCGAAATTTTTGACCTCACCCGCAACCTTGGTCGGCAAATCTGCTGTATCGAAACGCGTCACTAGTCCAATTCCAGATTTTCCTTCTATTAAATTATTCCAGAATTCACTAAGATGGTTTCCCACTGGAGAGATAACACCCATTCCTGTGATCACTGCGCGGTGTTTCAATACTCTTCCTCCTTTAAGCCAAGTATACCCTTTTTAATATCCTCGAAAATTTCGTGCACAGACAAAATTTTATTAATCTTATGCACCTTAGCCCCTGAAAATATAAGACCCCCTTGAACATCACCCTGTTGTGCTCTAACTAAGCGATTCATTATACAAAAGTTTCTCTCACATCGTTTAAGACAACGATTACATGTATTCGGTCTGACATCGACTTTTTCATCAAGAGCTTCGGTAAAAGGATTCCTAATTCCCCGCCCCGGTAACCCAACCGGACTATGTACCATTACGACATCCTCTTTAGCAGCCTTTAACAATTTCGCTTTCCAAGCAGGAGCTGCACTGCACTCTTCGCTAAGTGCAAACCGGGTTCCCATTTGTACTCCATCCGCACCAAGTTTCAGTGTCTTGGCCACGTCTTCTCCATCGACGAATCCGCCCGCGCCGATAACAGGGATACTGACCGCCCCGATTACTTCCGGCAGGATATCATGTACGGATCGATCGGTCCCTAAATGGCCACCAGCCTCTGCCCCTTCTACAACCACGGCAGCCGCCCCGAGTTTTTCGGATAATCTGGCAAGTTTAGCAGATGAAACAATTGGCACAACCGGAATGCCCTTTTCTTTACCCCAAGTAAACATGTCCCTGGAAAAACCGGCTCCGGAAATTAAAAGATCAATCTTTTCATCAAAAGCAGTGTGAACCATCTTCGCAAATTCGTTTAAAGCATACATAAGGTTTACTCCGATAATCCCTTTAGTGCGCCGACGTGCTTCACGAATTTCCGCTATCAGTTCCTCCACAGACAATCCGCTGCCCGCGATTATTCCAATCCCTCCCTCTTCTGCGACAGCTGCAGCGAGAGGGGCCATCGATATCTTAACCGCCATACCTCCTTGGATAACCGGAATTTTAGCCACTAAATTGGCAATATGAAGTTCGGGTATTTTCACAATTGTTCCTCCTGTCGACCTCTAATATTATGAGGCGCGAGGCGAGATGTCGAGGATGATAGTCAAATCGCGCTTCGCACTTTGCTATGATCGTAAGTTTCTATATAGAAGGTGATATAAATAGAAGATGATATAAATAAAGTTGATATAATATAGAAGGTGATATAAAACTCTTAAAAAAGTCCCGCAACTGAGTACGGGACCTTATTGTGGTTATTTGTTCTCATTAATGTAGCTGACTGCATCTCCGACTGTCCGAATTTTTTCGGCTTCCTCATCCGAAATATCCAAGTCGAATGCCTCTTCCAGAGCCATAATTAATTCAACTATATCCAAAGAATCCGCATCTAACTCTTCAAAGGAGGTCTCAGGGGTAACAAGGTTTTCATCCACCCCAAGTTGTTCGACAACAATGGCTTTAACTTTTTCAAAAACATCCATACTAAATTCTTCACCTCCTTTCGCAGATAACCAAATACTATACTCCAGAGCCTAAAGCCCTAAGAGGGCTGAACCAGAAGGTTATATTGCCAAACCCCCATCGACAGACAGGGTCTGTCCTGTAATATAAGATGCATCCGGGGATACAAGGAATCGAACCACTTTAGCTATGTCCTCGGGCTTACCCAGACGACCGAGTGGAATGGCACGCAAAACCTCAGTTTGCAGTCCTTCTGCTAAAGTTTCCGTCATATCTGTAGAAATATACCCTGGAGCGATCGCATTAATCCGAATTCCCCTTGATGCCAATTCCTTGGCTATGGATTTAGAAAACCCGATAATCCCGGCCTTTGCTGCCGCATAATTAGCTTGTCCGGCATTACCCGAAAGCCCCACAACGGACGAAATATTAATAATCACACCTGAGCGTTGTTTTACCATAGCTTTGCTGGCCGCTTTTGTACAGAGAAAAACTCCTTTAAGATTAGTAGCCAGGACGGCATCCCAATCTACTTCTTTCATGCGAAGCAACAACGCATCCCGTGTAATTCCAGCATTGTTGATTAAAATGTTAATCTTGCCAAAATGGTCTAATGTTGTTTTTATTAATCGATCAACATCAACAGTTTGAGTCACATCAGCTTGAACTGCTATGCATTCTCCGCCGGCTTCATGGATCAATTCAACTGTTTCTTCGGTAGAACCCAGATCATTAACAACAACTTTGACACCAGCCGCTGCCAACTCCAAAGCTATTGCGCGTCCAATCCCTCGCCCACTCCCTGTAACTATAGCCACACTATCATTTAGCATCATTTTAACGACTCTCCTTTATATATGCAAGTGACTTTTTTAAAGACGCCATATCCTCAACATGAAGGAGATTGACATCAGGGGCAATTTTTTTCACTAAACCTGTCAGTATTTTACCAGGACCACATTCTATGAAGGTATCAACCCCTAAGGATAGAAGGTGGCGAACAGATTGTTCCCATAAAACCGCGCTGCTAACTTGCTTAACCAACGTACTCACTATTCGTTTTGGAGTGATAACCTCAGCAGCATCAATGTTCGCAATAATTGGGCAACGTGGATTATTCCAAGTGACACCTTCTAAAATCGGCAGCAACTCCTCTTCAACTTTCTCCATTAGACGAGAATGAAATGGTCCGCTCACTACAAGAGGAATCGCACGTTTTGCACCCAACTCCTTTGCGGCCTCTATAGCCTTGGCAATAGCCAATACTTCTCCGGAAATGACCACTTGTCCCGGACAATTGTAATTCGCGGGTGCAACTACGCCATGCTCTGCTGCCCGCCGGCAGGCTTCTTCCACCAGTTCACCGGAAAGCCCCAGGATAGCGGCCATCCCCCCGCCGCTTGGAACAGCTGCTTGCATTAGTTCGCCACGCTTTCTAACCATACGCAGCGCTTCTGCCAAATGCAGACTACCCGCTGCTACATGAGCCGAATATTCGCCAAGGCTATGCCCGGCAACATAATCCGGTTCAATCCCCGCCTCAGAAAGGAGCTGCCAAGCTGCAACACTTACCAAAAGTATCGCCGGTTGGGTCCAAGCTGTCTGTTGAAGTTCTTCCTCCGGTCCCCCCTCTATTAATGTAATCAATTTATTGCCAAGAATCTCATGAGCCGTCTGCTTTGCTCTCTTCCCACTGGGAGTCAAGAATAATTCTTTTCCCATACCGACATACTGAGATCCTTGACCAGGGAAAATAAAGGCTAGTTTACCCATATGCTAAGCCCTCCTCTCCCCAAACCGTGCCACGAGACGCTGATATTCCCGTTCTGCGGATTGCATAATGTCCTGAATAATTTGCGCTGCAGGTTCAATACGCTTAACTGCTCCGGCAATTTGACCCGCCATAACTGAACCGTTCTCAATATCTCCCTCTACGAAAGCTAAGCGCGATTTTCCAACGCCCAATTTTTCAATTTCTTCAGGCGGCATCCCATCCCGTTCATATTGAGCGATTTGACGGGTGAAGCGATTATCCAAACAACGAACCGGATGGCCTGTTGAACGTCCGGTAACAACCGTAGCACGATCCTTAGCTTTAATAATTCTTTCTTTGATAAGAGTTGGAATGGTGCATTCTTCTGCACACATAAAGCGTGTCCCTAATTGTACCCCTTCAGCCCCCAAGGCTAAAGCCGCAACCAAGCCTCTGCCATCCACAACCCCTCCTGCTGCAATGACCGGGATTTTAACAGCATCGACTACCTGGGAAACCAGTGGGAAAGTACCAATTTCTCCGATATGTCCGCCGGACTCCATACCTTCGGCAATAAGTGCATCAACACCTGCTTTCTCAAGTCGTTTAGCTAACGCAACGGAGGCAACCACGGGAATCACCTTCGTCCCTACTTCTTTAAGCATAGGCACGTACTTTCCAGGATTCCCTGCGCCCGTAGTAATCACTGGGACGCGCTCTTCCAAAATCACCTGCATGACCTCATTAACAAACGGGGACATGAGCATAATATTTACTCCATACGGCTTTTGCGTGACGGCTTTCACTTTACGAATTTCCTTGCGCAGCCAATCTGCAGAAGCTTGTCCAGAACCAATAATGCCTAAACCACCACTTTGCGAAACAGCTGCGACTAATTCTCCAGTAGAAACCCAAGCCATTCCGCCTTGAAAAATCGGGTATTCGATTCCGATTAGTTCAACAATCTTTGTTTTAATCATGCCTGTAGCCTACTTTCGTCCATTTCAAAACACACGCTCCCCAAGTCAATCCTGCGCCAAATCCAACCATAAGTATGTTATCCCCCTCGATAATTTGTCCATCTTTAATCGCTTCATCTAACGCAACGGGAATGGACGCAGCTGACATATTACCATACTTGTCCAAGTTGATAATTACTTTATCCGAAGTAATCCCCAGACGTTTAACCGCAGCATTTACTATTCGTATATTAGCTTGATGAGGAATCAAAAGATCCACATCTTTTTTCATTATACCTGCCTTCTTTAGGACCTTCTCTGAAGCATCCCCCATAATCCGGACAGCGAATTTGTAAATTTCTCTTCCATCCATCTGAAGGGTATGTAAATTTTTCTTCACTGTTTCCAAACTAGCCGGACATTTAGATCCCCCCGCCGGTTGTCTGAGCAACTTACTGCCAGATCCATCTGAACCTAATTCAAAACCTAAAAAACCAAATCCCTCTTTTACCGTTTGTAAAACTGCTGCTCCGGCGCCATCGCCAAAGAGAATACACGTTGAACGGTCTTCCCAGTTTACAATTTTGCTCATCGTTTCCCCACCAATGATGAGCACCGTCTTATACATTCCCGTGGCAATAAACCGGCTAGCCACCGCCGCCGCATAAATAAATCCGGTACATGCTGCTTCAAGATCAAAAGCCGCCGCATTTTTTGCACCTAACCGTTCGGCAACGAGACAGGCAGTCGCCGGAAATGCATAGTCTGGTGTTATCGTTGCAACGATAATAAGGTCAATTTCTTCAAGAGAAATCTGAGTATCCTTTAAAGCGTTTAATGCCGCCTGGTAACACAATTCCGAAACAGGCATGTCTTTTGCGGCAATATGGCGTTCCCTGATCCCTGTGCGTGAGGTAATCCAATCATCATTTGTATCCAGCATCTTTTCTAAATCCAGATTTGTTATAAAATTTCCAGGAATATATGACCCAGTCCCCACAATTCCAACACTATACATAGTTCTTCTTCCCTTTTCTCTTTGAATACCATCATGCTTTATTTTGAGAGATCTTCTTGAATCTGTTCAATCAAACGCACTTGAACACATTCACGGGCTACCCGGATGGCATTAAAGATCGCCTTTCTTCTTGAACTTCCATGGCAGATAATGCTAATTCCATTAACACCCAGCAAAGGAGCGCCACCATACTCGGCATAGTCCATCATCTTAGCAATATCTTGTAAACCCGGTTTTACCACCAGCGCACCAAGCTTACGGATCATGGTTGCTGTAATTTTCTCCTTGATTTGCTCAAACAATGCTCCTGCCAATCCTTCAGCTGTTTTAAGTAAAATATTCCCTACAAACCCTTCACAAACGACCACATCAGCGCGACCATAGGGAACATCACGACCCTCTACATTCCCTATGAAATTAACCGAAGCCACTTTAAGTAAAGAATACGCTTTTTGAGTCAGTTCATTTCCTTTTCCTTCTTCGTTTCCGATATTTAATAACCCAACGCGTGGATTTGGGATTCCTAAAATTTTTTCGGCGTAGATGCTGCCCATCAGTGCATATTGACAAAGGTGAAGCGGTGAAGCATCCAGATTAGCTCCTACATCAAGAATGAGTTTTCCACCTTCAGCAGTCGGTAGGACCGTGGCGATAGCAGGTCGTTCGATTCTCTCGATCCGCCCTAAGCCCAATAGTGCGGCAACCATTTGAGCACCGGTGTTGCCCGCGCTCACGACAGCATTAGCTTCGCCGGATTTAACCAATCTGGTCGCAACCACAATCGAGGCATCCTTCTTTCTGCGAACAGCCTTGGCCGGGTGTTCATCCATCCCTATCCTCTCGGACGCTTCAACAAGTGAAATATTTGTAAGTTTTGGAGCCGCAATAAATGGTTGAATCCGCTCTTGTTGCCCTACCAGGATTAGATGCAATTCAGGCCATATTTCTGCAGCCATCAACGTACCTTTTATGATCTCTTCCGGAGCATTATCCCCACCCATGGCATCAATAGCTATTCTCATCTATTCCAGCTCCGTTTCCCTTTCATCCAAATGATCTATGGCAAATAGTACCCAATCCCCACGAAGTACTTCTTCCGTATCAACAGATAGAGATACTTGGACCCAATATTTATTCTGCCTTCGTTTTTGCACTTTTCCCACAGCTGTGACTTGATCACCTAACTGAACCGGCCGTAAGAATTTTAACTTCACACTTCCAGTCAAGGCCATAGACGCATCTACTAAAGCAATGGCCAGGGAATTTGCTTGGGCAAATAAATAGTGCCCCCGCGCAACCCTTGCCTTAGTCAAAACCATGCTTTCCTCAATCAGCATCTTTGAACAGGCCCTCTCGCCAACTATAAGTTCCAGCAGCTCCCCGATCACTTCCTGGTCATCCAACGACTTTAACATTGAGTATGCTTCCTGTGCTACTGCCCGGGTTCGTTCCCGAAGTTCAGGAATCCCTAGATCTACACGATCTAAACGAATGGTTGAGACGCTTACCTTAAACCTTTCTGCAAGCTCTTCATCAGTAAAAAATGGATGTTTGGAGAGCTCTTCCTTCAAAATTCTGCGGCGTTCTTCTTTCCTGCTTCGGCCCATTGATATCACCGTCTTTTACACTACTTGTAGTTTTTCGATTACTAAATGCAACGACTAAGCACCAATAAATTCAAGTTAATTGTCCTGGGCACAAATACTTATAGAATTACAAATTTATGACCTGGTCACAATTATAATCTATCCTATTCCACTTATCAAGAAATAAACCTGTCGATTAACAACGAACTTTTGAGCGGCGTAAAAAAGAACTCTTTGTGAGAGTTCTTTTTTTTGCGTTTTTATATATTATCTATTGATTGTGCAATAACTTCCTTGGATTTATAATACCCACAGCTTGGGCATATATAATGCGGCATTTTTGGTTTATGGCATTGGGGGCATTCGATGTGGTTCGGTGCAGTTATTTTCCACATGGCCCGACGTTTGCGTACTCTGGATTTTGATTGGCGATGTTGCGGAACACCCAAATATTACACCCCCTTTAGTGATCTAAAATAATAGCGTAGAACCAAGTGAGAAGCGAGATATACTCAGACCTGATTTAATTGTCAGAGGATTGCAGATTACTTAGTGCTGCAAACCACGGGTTAATATCGTCCTTCACACAATGACACGCGGTCAGATTGCGATTAGCACCACAGATTGGACATAACCCCTGACACTCAGCTGAACAAATAAACTTCATGGGTAATACCAACACAATTTGTTCATAAATGCGCTCTGTGATATCGACCTCATCTTGGTCTAATAGGAGTGCTGTTTCCAACTGCTCTTCTGTTGCCTGCGTTCTAAAAACCCATTCATCTTGGAAGGAAAAACTAATTGGATAAATGTACGTTTCCAGACAGCGCGCACAAGTCGCTTTAAGTTCCGTTTGAATATTTCCTTGAACCAACATTGCTTTGTCTGTGTTGTTCACCTGAAGCTGAACATGTATCGGTGCTTGAAATGAAAGACTTTCTGTTTCCCATTCGAAGGAAGGAGTTTCTTCCAATAACTCAAAACGGACGCTTTCACCTTTCCTAAAACGAACCTGAGCTACATTCACTTTCATATTATCCACCTCAATACACATTCCTAATTATAGTTGGCACATTTTTCTTTGTCAAGGGAGAATCTTCACTAAGGGTCACGTTTGCTTTTTCGAGCTAATTACATTTTTCTCCCCACCTTAAATTCTATATTCAATATTTTACCATATATAAATAAAGAGGTGATGTATTCATGTCCACCATTGTCAAGGTCCTTGCCTTAGGTCTCCTGGCCTGCGGCATGTTTATCTATCCCCAGGAAGTTCTTGGTTCCGCTGGTGAAGGATTGGCCTTATGGTGGCGTTTTGTCCTTCCTGCTTTACTCCCTTTCTTTATTCTATCTGAGCTCCTAATGGCAACAGGATTTGTTCATTTCCTCGGAGTTCTTCTGGAATCATTTATGCGTCCGGTTTTTCGCCTCCCCGGCAAAGCTTCCTTTGTTGTGGCGATGGGTTACACATCCGGCTCTCCAATGGGTGCAGTACTAACCGCGCGACTTCGTCAAGCAGGGGAAATAACACGCGTAGAAGGGGAACGTCTCTTAGCCTTTACCAACAACCCCAGTCCTGGATTTATGTTTGGTGCCGTAGCTTCCGGCATGTTAGGCAAACCTACACTAGGTATAATCCTTTCCAGCTCCATTTACCTTGCTAATTTGCTGGTCGGTTTCCTCTTTCGTTTTTATAGGTTTTCACCTTCTAGTCAACCCTTGATCCGTTTACCTTCTTTCAAACGGGCTTGGCAAGAGATGAAAGATGCTCAATCCAGAGACAATCGAACTTTCGGACAAATTCTTAGCGATGCCATCAAACAGAGTATCACCACTGTACTTATGGTCGCAGGCTTTATGGCCTTTTTTTCAGTGATCCTCCGACTATTAAATATCTGGCATGTCACTGAATTTTTCGCAGCTCTGGTCCATATGTTTATTAAGGTAATCCCGCTCCCTATTTTGCTATCTTTTTTCAATGGTTTTTTTGAAATGACATTAGGCTGTCAGGGGGCAATCCAGGTTATTTCTGAACTTAATCAGCAAGTGGCACTTTTAGCCCTCCTTATGGGTTGGAGCGGTCTTTCAGTGTTTGCCCAAGTTGCCGGTTTTATTAGCGACACAGATTTGCGTTTGTTTCCGTTCGTTGTTGCCAGAGCGCTTCAAGGTATTTTTGCCCTGGGACTGAGCCAACTCTTCCTTTTGTTTGCGAAGGTTCCCGCTTCGGCCATTGCTGTTCCCATTCCAAGTACAACAATTCTTTTCTGGAATACCTGGCAGGCAAGTTCCATTGTATTTATGGGTATCATGACGTTTCTATTAACAGTTGCCGTAGTAAGAAAAATCCAAGTAATAAAGAAAAGCTGATCCCATAATTGGAATAGTCAAGACCATTCTCTACCCGGCCTTCTCTTTTTCAGGCTGAACTGTTTTCTCATGCTTTTCTTTGGCTAACCCCTTTAATTCCTCCCGATTTATACGCAGGGATTCAAGCTTTTCGCACAAGCTCTGTTCAACATGCTGTAGTATTTCATCAGCATATTGTACGGCTCCAATTTTTACATCTTGAGCAAAAGTTTGCGCTTGTCTTACAATGTCTTCTCCATAGTTCTGGGCCTGCTTAACCACTTCATTTTCCGCGGCCATCTTATCAATGTATGATTTCCCTCGCTCCATCACTTTCTGAGCTTCCGCTTGTGCCTCATCCAAAATGCGTTGTCGTTCTTTTAAAACCCATTTAGCATTGGTAATCTCCTCAGGCATGGCTGCACGGATACGATCCAGTAATTCAAAAACCACCGCGTCATCAACCAAAACTTTCCCTGTCATGGGGATCTTCGTCCCATGATCGATAATTTCTTCCACTTCATTGAGTAAACTTGCAATATCGTTTTCCATTTACATCCCCTCCCCCGTCATACATCCATCCTCTGTAAATACCATACTTTAGTGTCACCATAATCCTTTATTTTGCGAATTTCGAACGGATAAAGATCACCATCTAATTGCTCATCCTTAGCAGTTTCAGCGACGATAACGCCGTCTGGTGCGAGATAAGAGTGTGCTTTTAAAATCAAAATAACTTTTAAAACAAGTCCTTCATAATAAGGAGGATCCAGGAAAACAAGATCAAAAACTTCATCAGGGAATCTTCTTAGATACTTAAAAGCATCCATCAGTAAAAGTTCGACCTTATGACTTACTCCCATTTGTTCGATATTCTTCCTGATCACGCGGTGTGCGACACGACTCTTTTCGACTAGTACCGCATCATGCGAGCCACGAGAAATTGCTTCGAGTGCCAAGTTTCCGGTTCCGGCAAAAAGGTCTAATACACGCGCGTCCAAGACTTTATCACCTAAAATATTAAAAATCGCGCCCTTAACTTTATCTGAGGTCGGACGCGTCAGCATTCCTTCTACCGTCTTTAATTGACGGCCCCGCATCTCACCTGCAATAATCCGCATAAACCCTCCATGTTAAATTATAGCAGAGCTTATCCTGCTGTACAGCTAATAATTCAACAATTGCACTTTTATTTTTTAATAATAAGTATACCACAACATTTAAAAACTTCCCTAAATTTTCCTAGTATTATCCTTTTTGTTTTTGCTAATACTAGTTTTGCAACCGATGAACATAAATGAATCATCGAATGCCCTTCCCCCATCCAACTCTTCCTTTCATTTTTCCTCTCTCTAATCACTGGAGCTAATTAGGGGATGCTGAACAACCCCTTGAGATTTAGTTCATAACAGGTCTGGCTTGTTTAAACGAGCCTTGTAGCTTTCCTAAAAAGAAAACGTAAA
>JBMNTM010000034.1:0-13075 GCA_050945735.1 Desulfosporosinus sp. | reverse complement strand
ATCTATTTTTCTAATTGACTTTCATTTTTTTTCTTTTCCGTAATATCCCGCGTTGTACCTATATATCCTATCAATTCGCCTTGTTCGAACATGGGGTTGGCGGATATTTCAACCCATATGCTTGAGCCATTTTTGCATATAAATTGTAAAACCAATAAGACTATTTCTTTATTATTACCACCTATCCTTTTATGTTGTGCTGCCAAATCTAAAATTTGATTTCTTGAGTCTTCCACCAAGAAATCAAGTATCCTGCGCCCAACTAATTCTTCCACTTCATAACCAAACATACTCTTAGCGTTTGGACTTATAAAAGTAAAAATAAAGTCCTTGTTTATTTCCCAAATAACATCTTTTATGTTCTCAATAATATACTTATATCTATTAAACTGATGAGATTGGTACTTTAAATCGCTTTCCATTTTTTACTCCTTGAATAATCAAATTGCTCTGTTGAGTTCATATAGAGTAAATGAATAGTGTTTACCTTAAGTGTCTGATGAAATTAACACTACCATCACCCATCCATAGTCCACTTGAATCACAGCCTCCTCACCAAGAAACACATTACTGATGCCGCGCGGGGAATCCTGCCATAATACTTCCTGTCGAAGAGGATAATACAATCCTTCAGTTGTTACTACAGCTCTCTCCGTCAAAACGATCAAGGAAATTTTTGATCCAGGTGACCGCCTAATACATTCGCGATTTTGAAGGATCCAACACTCATGTTCGGGATCGATTAATCGAATCCGATATCCTTTTCGCGCATAGGCGAGCATTAGGGCTATATTACCCATAAAATGATCAAGTCGTTTTCCGGTCGCCCCATATAACCAAATATCCCGTTCTTTAACACGACGAGCCTGTTCCTCCGCATAAATTAGTGCCAATTCGAGATCCGTCTCATCCTTTTTGCAAGGAAATTGTTTGATACCACAACCCGAATTTTTACACTGTTTTAAGCTTTCTGGTGTAACCGAATCCAAATCACCGATTAGAAGGTCAGGTAGACGTCCGGAAAGGATGGCATGGTCCGCGCCACCATCCGCACAGATCAAATAGTCGATGTCTTTTAGGACCTGCCTCCCCCATGCTAAATCCCAAGTACCATTTGCCAATACTGCGATTTTCATTAAACGCCCTCTGAAGAGTGGGCCGCTTGACAAAGCATTTCCACGGCTTGTTTAGGATCAGGTTGTGCAAAAACAGCCGCCCCTGCTACCAAAATTGAAGCTCCGGCGTTTGCTGCTATAGGTGCCGTTTCGAGATTAATTCCTCCATCCACTTCAATCAGACAAGAGGACCCAATTTTTTGAATATGGTGCTGGAGAACCTGAATTTTAGGAATAACATTCGTTATAAATTTTTGACCCCCAAATCCGGGGTTAACCGTCATTAACAGCACCAAATCCAAATCTTGCAAAATATACTTTATACTATCCAACGGGGTCGCGGGATTCAGGGCGATTCCAGCAGTCATACCATATTCTTTAATCTGTTGAATTATACGGTGTATATGATATGAAGTTTCTATATGAAAAGTGATATGATTTGCCCCAGCCACTGCAAAATCCGCAATAAATAGTTCCGGTTCTTCGATCATTAAGTGAACATCAAAATGCATATTTGAATGAGCCCTGAGCGATTTAACCAAAGCCGGACCAAAGGTAAGATTTGGGACGAAGTGCCCATCCATTACATCGATATGTAAAATTTTCGCGCCGGCATCCTCAACCAAACGCACCTCTTCTCCCAGGCGGGAGAAATCAGCGGACAAAATGGAAGGGGCAATTTGAATCATCCTAATATCTCCTTTCTGCTTCAATTATTTCTTGCAAGAATCTTAAGTAGTTTTGATAGCGAAAAAGAAAAATTTCTCCTCTTTCTAGGGCTTCTTTAACCGCACAATTCGGTTCTTTATAGTGGATGCAGCTTTTAAACCGACACTGGCGTCGAAGCCGTGTAAATTCTGGAAAACACTCTGCCAACTCCGTACGTTTCAGATTTGGTAAAAAAAAGGCGGAAAAACCCGGTGTATCTGCAACAAGTCCCCCGGCACAAACCATCAGTTCAACATGACGCGTAGTATGACGGCCGCGCTTGGACTTTTGGCTTAATTCCCCGGTCTTCAGTTTCATTCCAGGAGACAAAGCATTTAAGAGACTGGATTTTCCTACACCGGAAGGTCCGACAAGCACACTAATTTTGCTCTTTAAATGCTTACCTACTTCGCCAATTCCCTGACCGGTTTTGTTAGAAACTTCAAACACAGTGTACCCTATTTTACGGTAGACACCTGTTACTGAGGATTCCCGAGCTTCGTCAGGTAAAGTGGCTTTTAGCTTATCCAATTTGGTAAAAACCAAAATCGGTTCAATTTCCGCATTTATCACCTGGATTAACAAGCGATCCAGAAGGTTAAGATCCGGTTTGGGGGATGTCAAAGCAAAGATCAAAAGGGCCTGGTCCACGTTAGCAATCGTTGGCCGATTTAAAACGTTTCGCCGTGGCTCAATTGTCTCCACCGTCGCCTTATCCCCTTCTCCCGGTAAAATTCTCACTCGGTCTCCTGGCAGAAAATCTTGATTTTTGACGCGAAAACGACCACGCAGGGAACATTCCCATACTTTATCTTCAGCGTAGACATAATAAAATCCGCCATAGCCTCTGAGTAAGATTCCTTCAATCATAAATATTCCTCGTTTATTACTACCTTGTTAAAATAGTTAACGATTAATTTTTTAATTTTATTCGAGTATCCATAGGCTAATGGTCCCGGGCCACTGCAAACATACATCGTAACCTCAGTTCCCTGCAAAACTGCTTCGCCAGGATTAGGGGTCGTTCGCATAACCACATCGATCGGAAAAGTAGATGAATTCTCGTTTTCTATGTGCACAATCAGTTTATTATTCTCCTCCAGCATCTTTTTAGCCTCAGAAGACGTCTGACCAATCACATTTGGCATATTAATCTGTTTCAGCAACGGTCCCTCACTTATTGTTAATGTAATTGGTCCACTTTTCGCCCAACTGGCATTTGGCATAACACTCTGCGCCATCACATAACCTTTAGGGACTGTATCACTGTGCCTGCTGTCAAAGAATATTTTTCCGGTAAATCCAGCATTATGAATTAGGATCTCCGCATCTTCTTTAGACACCAGCCCCGTAGTGACATCTGGAAATTTAGCCGTTTCCACACCTTTGCTGACAATGACTCTAACTTGCTTTCCTTCTTTAACTGTCGTATCTGCCTTGGGATCCTGATTAATAATGTAGTCTTTCTCGAATGTATCACTAAACTCGTACGCAACCGGGTCAAGACTTAGTTTGGCCTGCTGCATAGATATCTCTGCTTCACTAACAGTTTTCCCGATAACATTAGGTACCGTTGTTTCTTTGACAAATAAAAAGCTTTTGAACGCTAACCCTCCTGCTAAGGAAAGTAACAAGAAGAGAAATACGAATCCACTTACCATCCATAGCCGGCGTCTTTTATTTTCCATCTTGGCGGAAGAGGGTTTATCCTCAACCGAAGGGTCTGTTATTTTTATTGGTGCCAGATTCTTACTCATTCCTTTGTGAATCTGGGTAGCTTCAGTGTCATCCGTAAAAGGAATTGCCCCCCTTGTAATCGGCTCACCAGCCTGAAGATGGTTTAGATCAGTCAATAATTCTATTGCTGATGTGTAGCGTTGTTCGGGCGATTTAGCGATCGCTCGCATGATCACCGCTTCGAATTCCTGATCAACCCTTGGATTTATCTTACTCGGTGATACCGGCTGTTCCTGGAGATGTTTAAGGGCAATGGTAATCGGGGTTTCCCCGTCATAGGGAACTTTACCGGTGAGCAATTCATAGAGAACAATCCCCAGAGAATAAATGTCCGATTGCTCGTTACTTTGCATTCCTTTGGCCTGTTCAGGTGACAAGTAATGAACTGAACCCACGATATCTCCGGTATGAGTCACTGTTGCCGATGATACGGCCCGCGCAATCCCAAAATCTGTGACCTTGGCATGTCCATCTGCCGTCACCAAAATGTTGTGCGGTTTAATATCCCTATGAATAATATGATGCTCATGGGCATTTTGGATAGCCACTGTGATTTGACACCCCAGGTTAAGCGCTTGATCTATAGACAGGGGAGCATAATCTCGAATGATTTCTTTGAGATTACGTCCTTCCACGTATTCCATGACAATATACTCAGTATCCCCATCTTTACCTGTATCATATATTGATACAATATTGGGATGGGACAAACTCGCTGCAGATTGGGCTTCCCTTCGAAAACGACGAATAAAATCTTCATCTGTGGCAAACTGCTCTCTAAGCACCTTTATTGTTACAACCCGGTTAAGCAGAAGATCCTTGGCCTTATATACAATTGCCATCCCACCGGCACCGATTTGCTCCAAGACCTCATACCGTTCCCCAAAGATTTTACTCACTAGTTGTCACCTGCTTTCTGCTCAATGCTTCCTGCATTATTTGTCGTGCAATCGGTGCGGCTGCCCCTCCTCCGGTTCCACCATGTTCCACAAAAACGGCTATCGCGATCCGTGGGGCTTCAGCCGGTGCAAAAGCAATATACCAACCATGCGTCGGAACATCCCCCCCTGGTTCCGCCGAACCGGTTTTGGCCGCAACCTGAATATCAGGTAAGGCTCCAGGAGAAGCTGTCCCATCAATCACTGCAGTTACCATCGCACTTGTGATTTTATCCGCTTCTTCTTTTGTAAGCGCAGTCAGCCAAGGCTGAGGTTTTTGTTCAAATAAAACAGTCTGATCAGAATCCAAAACACGTTCGACAAGATGCGGGGTCATAATAACCCCCTGATTGGCGATACCGGCGGCGATCAACGCCATATGAAAAGGTGTGACCAGAACTTCTCCTTGACCAAAAGCACTGGCTGCGAGAAGATTTGTGGTCAATGTCTCCGGAACTTGTTTTGCCTTAGTAATTGAACTCTTTGGGATATTAAGTTCAAAGGGGATTTTTTGACCGAATCCGAAGTCTTTGGCAGCTGAAAGGAACTTCTTATCCCCTGCTTGTACACAGTGCGTGGCAAAGTATGTGTTACAGGAATTAGCTAAAGCCATATTATAGTTCACCCAACCAAATGCCCTGCCGTTTTGTTCATTAATAACTTGTCCATTGATAATCGCCGATCCGGTACTTTCATATAAATCGCTGGTATTTAAACCACCTCGAAATAACGCTGCCGACGTGACCACCTTCATGATTGAGCCCGGCGGAAAGAGGGAAAAAGCACGGTTTTCAAGCGGCCTATCCTGTTTACGAGTAATAATATCATTCCAGTTCTGTTCAAGGTTCGTGGGATCGAAACTAGGTTGGCTCACCAAGGCCAATACTTCACCTGTCTTAGGATCTACAGCCACAGCGACTCCCATTTTCCCTTTGAGTGCGTTATAAGCGATACTCTGTAAGCGTGAATCCAAGGTGAGCACCACGTCATTCCCTTGGCGGGGAAGTTCAAAGAGCCGTTGAATTGCTTGGGTTGGCGTTGCATCCTTAATTCCCAATAACCAATCTGCTGCATATCCTTCGAGACCAGAGGCACCAAGTTTTACCGTCGAATAACCGACAAGAGGTTCAAACATTTCCCCTTTCGGATACACACGAACCTTCTTCCCGTTAACAATTTGAGTTTGCGCTATAATTTCGCCGTTACGATCGAAAATTCCTCCCCTGGTCACGCGGCTTTCCATAAGAATCAAGCGGCGATTAGCGGGATTATCCAATAACTTGTCCGCCTGAACAACCTGCCAGTAAACTAAACCAAGACTTAAAACTAAAAAGCTAAACGCTATACCAAGCGCTACTCGACGTATCCCTTGCATTAGGTTGCATACTCCCTTCCCTTATTCTTAGTGGTGCGTGCTACTGCCTCCGTGGCGTTTGAAATATTCAACAACACCCCAAGCATAATAAAATGTACAATAAGAGAACTGCCGCCATAACTTACCCAAGGAAGTGGTATGCCTGTCAAAGGAAGTAGTTTAGTAACCCCAGCAAGTATTATTAAGGTTTCTGTTCCCAGGAGGATTCCGATCCCGGCGGCTAAAATTTGTCCAAAACGGTCTTTGACCCTCAGGCTTACTGCGAAGGCCCGCATGACAACAATCAGGAAGAGAACCAGTACGGCCATTGCCCCGGCAAAGCCAAGTTCTTCAGCAATGACGGAAAAGATGAAATCCGTACTGACCGCCGGCACAGTCGATGCCCCAATTCCGTTACCTAATCCCGTCCCCAGGATTTTGCCGCCACCAATAGCAAACAGAGATTGGGCAATTTGATATCCACCGCCTGTAGGATCCTGCCAGGGATTCAGCCAGGCCATGACTCTGACGCGCACGTGACTAAAGAGTAGATAACCGACTGTTCCAGTCACCATAAAAATCGGAAGGGATATTCCTAAATAAAGGAACCTTTCCGTCACAACATAAATCATAAGTACAAAGAGCATATAAAACACCAACGCAGTCCCCAGGCTTTTTTGAGCAGCTAAAATACCGAGGACGAAAACTACCATGAGCATAAACGGACCCAAGGTTCGCCAGTCAGGTAAAGAAAACCTACCCCATTGTACAGTTCCTACCCGCAGTAATTCTTCATTTTCCTCCAAATAGGTTGCCATGAATAAAAGCAAGGCCAGTTTGACAAATTCCTCCGGTTCAACCCCGATTCCCCCGATTTTCAGCCAGCTTGTTGCTCCGCCGGCCGTAGAACCAAACAAGAGGGTCACCAATAACAAGCCAACAGCTAATAACCCCCATAAGTATCTAAGCCTTCCTAACAATCGATAATCCCGTATCGCCCATAAAATTATGTAAAAAAGCAAAAGACCGATATTCGCCCACCAAAATTGGCGCAAGGCAAGATTTGGGTTAATCCGTACTATAAACACAAGCCCTATGGCCATTATCGCCTGGACCACGGGCAAAATATAGGGATCACCTTGATAATGGAAAATTTCTTCCATCAGACAGCCCAGCAGGACTATGGCCGTAAAAATCAGTGCTTGCCAAAGGAGTTGGGTACTCAAGCTCTCCCATTGAAGCAAGCCAAGTCCCAGCCACAAGATTGCTAATATGATAATGCGCGTAGCTAAACGATGAATCATCTGCTTACTCCAAAATACAGCACAAGGCTGTGAAATTATCTGGTGCACCACGTTCTAAGGTAAGCATTCGCAAGTTTTCAAACCGTCCTTCCCAAGAGTCCGGTTCGAGGAATTCTTTTGCAAGTTCCTGATCACTGATTACATTGGAAAAACCATCAGTGCAGAGCAGAAAAACATCGCCATTCTGAAGACTTATACTCCGGCAATCCACTTCAATATCCTGGTTTACACCCACTGCACGCATCAGCACGTGTCGTTGAGGGTGTTTTTCTGCTTCTTCAGGAGAAATCTGTTCTAACCGTAGAAGCTCACCTACCAAAGAATGGTCTACAGTCAAGGAGGTTAAGGCCTCGTTGCGCCATAGATAAGCGCGGCTGTCCCCGACATGAGCAATAACGGCCGACTTGCTGCGTATCATTAAAACTGTCAGAGTCGTTCCCATCCCTGCATTTTCCGGTTCACCGGTTGAGGATTCATAGATCACCTGATTCGCGCGCACAAAGGCTTCCGTCAATCTGCTTTCCAGGACCTGCCCTTCAAAAGCAACCAATTGGGGAACCAGTTTTTTTAGTTCCTGTAAAGCTGTTGAAGATGCAACTTCACCGGCGCGGTGCCCCCCCATCCCATCTGCCACTGCATAGAGCCCATACTCAGGTAACACCAGTAAAGAATCCTCGTTATTTTTACGGATACACCCTTTTTCACTAAAGCTTAGAACTCTCATTTTGCCACCTCGAGTATTGGAATGTTATACTGCCAATTTTCACATAATCCCCTGCAACTAACTGTACCGGAGAATTAATTTGCTCTCCATTGACCCAAGTTCCATTCGTACTTCCCAGATCTTCCACAATAGTCTGTCCTTTTTTCAGCCTGAAAACAGCATGATCGATGGAAGCAAAATGATCCGACAAAACAATATCATTGTGCTTGCCACGCCCCAAACGCAATCCTTTGGAATCAACCCGAAAAACCGTCCCTTTGGAAAGCTCTCCTGCTCCCGTAAGGACCTCTAAACGCCCGTATTCGTTAGTAGAGCGTTGAAAAATCCCCTGCAATTGCAGATCTGCAATAAGTGCAGTAAAAATGCGAAAGATAAAAAGATAGATCAGGACGACAAAAACAAGCCGTCCAATGACTATAAAAAGTTGCATAACATCCTCCATAATCATAAGTCAGAAGTCAAAAATCAAAAGTCGGAAGTGAGAAGTCGAAGAACAAAGTGAGAAGTTCGCTGCCGTTGTGCAAGTTTGAAGTGAGAAGTGAAAAATTGAAGCAGCGGTCCGAAGTCGGACCTCGGACATCGGACCGCCGACCTCGAATATCTATAAAGACTTCTGTATAACAAGAACGCTTTGCCCAATTTGAATACGGTCACCGGGAGCGACTGTCTGATGCGTTATTCTTTGGCCGTTGACAAAAGAACCGTTCGTACTGCCCAAATCATCCAACCACCAACCGTTCTCCCCTAAAGCCAGCTTCACATGCCGCCTTGAAACCTCAGGATCATGGAGCACTAGATTGCATTGTCTATGCCGCCCGATAAAAACGTCTCCATCCTGCAGCATTAATATTTTACCTTTATCGACTCCCTCAATAATTTCGAGATAGTATTCAGGATTCCTTCCGAATCTGTCTTCAGCCGGTAAGTTTGCCTTGACACTTTCTCTGAAGAAAGTCGTAGTTTCGCGCCAATTTGCTTCATTTGACGTATTATTTTCGTTCTCCTCTTCTCTCCAATCTATATCAACAGTGTCATCAAAATCAACTTCAATGACCATCTGACGGGGATTCACTGTCTCATCTGCATGCAGTTCAATAGCCGGTTTTGTTAAAAACGTATATCCATTTCGTTTTGCCTCTGCAAATAAATACTTTGAGAGTTCAATGATAAATACCTTACCGAAACTAGCTAACTGCCCCCAATCACTGGGATGAAGATAAACCCGATATATATTCGGTACATATACTTGGGAAATGCTGATTTGCTTGTTTTTTAGCATCTCCTTAACAAGTTCTTTGGCGATTTCCACCGGTTGAAGCCGCGCTGCACTTTTTTTGAAAGCCCCGGTAAACAGAAATTCTGCCACCTCTTCAAATCGGGCTAAAAAGCTCATGATAACTCACCCTTCCACTGTCGACACACTCAATAGTCTCATTGTCTTTAAGTCAGATCTCATTGTCTTTAAGTCAGAAAAGATACTTTCGTGTGCCGTCCTTAGAGTGTATTCCTCTTCTGAACACCCGCGCAATTCTCTAATTCCCATAATATTTATTATTCACCCAATTCATTCAGGTTAAACTTCCTTACGACGAAACTTTGCTATAAAAAACCCATCCATGTTGTGGTGGTGTGGTAAAATCTGAAGCATCCCTTTACTTGCTTGCTTATTATCTCCCGGTTCCTTAAGGGTAAAGGGTAAACTATCCGTTAAGTTTACCGCCTCAAATTCCGGATGTCTCAAACGAAACGTCTTTATTAATTCAAAGTTCTCTTCTGGTTCGATTGTACAAGTGGAGTAAATTAGATTACCTCCCACTGCAACACAAGACGCCGCTCGTTCCAAGATGGCCAATTGAAGTATTGGAAAATCCTTTATGTCCTGCTCATCTTTCTGCCAACGTAGATCTGCTCTCCGTCGCAGAACACCCAATCCCGAACAAGGAGCGTCAACTAATACACGTTGGTACGAACTAATTTTTACGCCCTGTAGTTCTCGAGCATCTCCAAATTGACTGTGGATTATCTTAATCCCTAACCGATGAGCTAATTGCGCGATGAGTTTAAGTTTTTGTTCATGAACATCAAAAGCCAAAATTTTACCTTTATTCCGCATCAGCTGAGCCAAATGTGTGGTTTTTCCGCCCGGAGCACTACAAGTGTCCAAAATACATTGTCCTGGTATAGGGTCTACTACATGGGCTACAAGTTGGGAGCTTTCATCTTGCACCGTAAATAGTCCCTCCCGAAAGCTCTGCAGCTGATCCAAAGACCCAAAATGATGGATCCTTAGGCTTTCCGGAATCCGCGTTCCCAGTGCGACTTGAATTCCTTCCTGCGTCAGACGAACCATAAGCTCTTCAGGGGAGATCTTGAGCGTATTTGTCCGAATCCATGTTTGAGCAGGCTCATTATTGGCTCGGCATAAAGCTTCCGTTTCTTCTCTACCCCAGCGTTTTAGCCAGCGCTGAATCATCCATTCGGGATGAGAATAACGCACGGAAAGATAGCGCGCTATATTGCGTTTTTCATCCGGCCAAGTAAAACTCCACCCCTTATTCATAACATTACGCAAGACGCCATTTACCAAACCTGTAAATTTCGAAAATTGTTTGGCTAATTCCACGCTTTCATTGACTGCAACTGCAGGGGGTACTTTATTCATATATAGCAGTTGAAAAGCACCAATGCGCAGGATAGCCCGTATTTCATGGGGTAATGAGGACATGGGCTTGCGCAAATGGATGCGCAGTGCATAATCCAAGGTTAACCGGTGTTTGAGCGTACCATTCACTAACAATGTGCAAAATTGACGCTCCCTGGAATCAATTAACTTTACGAGGTTTTTTTGCAGCAAAAGATTGGCATAAGCCCCTTGGACCTCAGCACGCGTCAGAATTCGGACTGCCAATCGGCGAGCGGTTTCTTTAGTCATCACTTAGGCCCCGTGCAATCAGGATAAGCCTTGCTAACTCAAGCACTGCAACTAAAGTTGCCGCTACATAGGTTAAAGCTGCGGCATTTAGCACTGAATGTGCCCCACGGACTTCCTCACCTCTGAGCATATTTCCGTCCTGTAAAAGGGCCAAGGCTCTATGACTGGCATTGAATTCCACCGGCAAGGTTATAACCTGAAATAGCACAGCAAATGCAAAAAATAAAATCCCTAATTCCAGAAGCCAACTAAAACTCTGGAAGAAAAAACCAATCATGATCATAATTGGCCCGGCTCCACTACCGAAGCTGGCAATAGGAACAAAGGCCGACCTTAATGTCAAAGGAATATACCCATAAGCATGTTGCAGGGCATGCCCTGTTTCATGGGCTGCTACTGCCACAGAAGATAGAGAACTGCCATGATAGACGTCTTCACTGAGTCTAATTATACGGGTCCGTGGATCGTAATGGTCGGAGAGCCGTCCGCCAATTGGTTCCACACGGACATCGTATAGTCCGTTACTGTTCAAAAGAGCGCGCGCTGTTTGCGCTCCCGTAAGTCCTGATTGTGAACGAATTCGGGAATAACGTTTGTAAGTCGAGGAAACTTTGAATTGTGCGTATATTGAGAGTAATATAGCTGGAATTAAAAGGATGATTGTAGAATCCCAAAAAAACATAACTTTGACCTCCTTTGAGTCTCGCACCTCACGTCTTGGATCTCGAGCCTCTGATAATCTTACGCGAATTTTTCTCCTACCTGACCATGGCGGCCATTGAAAAAATCCCTGGCCGGCATGGCACGTTTCCCTGCTGGTTGAACTTCAAGAATCAGAAGGACTCCATCCCCAGTCTGAACCAGCAGTCCCTTTTCCAGAACCTGGATAATTTGACCTGGTTTAGCTGTAGACTTGACTGCGGGTTCGTAGTTTAAAGTGCCTGGTTCCTGATCTATAATTGGAGATTGAGAATTTTGATCTCCTGTGTTCAGATACTCTTCTGTCTGTGGCCAAAGAGTACTGCGCCAAATCTTAAGATTTTCTCCCCGAAAGCTCGTAAACGCTCCAGGCCAAGGATTTAATCCTCGAATCTGATTATGCAATTCAGCAGCTTTACGTGTCCAATTAATGCATTCATGCTCACGTTTTAGAAGGGGCGCATAATTTGATTCCCCAGTTTGTGGAGTTGCAATTAACCACCCCATTTCCAATTCATATAATGTATCTATGAGAAGCTCTCCTCCTAAAACAGCTAATTGATCATGGAGCTCACCTGTAGTTGTTTCATTTGAAATCGCTACTTCTCGTTTTAATAATATGTCTCCTGTATCCAAACCCTCATCCATTAACATGGTAGTTACTCCGGTACGGTTTTCCCCCTTCATGATAGCCCAGTGAATTGGTGCTGCCCCACGATATGAGGGGAGCAATGAAGCATGAACATTAATACATCCTTTGGTAGGTAATTGTAAAATTTCTTTTGATAAAATTTGTCCGTAAGCAACAACAATAATGAGATCCGGAGCTAAGGCCCGCAGCTGTTGGATTGCTTCAGGTGTTTTTATCTTGGGTGGTTGAAAAACAGCTAAACCTAGTTCTTCCGCTACTACTTTTACGGGACTAGGTTTTAATTTTTTTCCTCGCCCGGCCGGCCGGTCAGGTTGTGTAAAGACTCCAACAACATCATATCCGTGTTTAACTAAAGCCCGTAAAGAAGGTACGGCAAAATCAGGTGTGCCCATATAAACTATACGCATACTGGAATCCCCCTATTCGATATTCGTTGTTCGTAATTCGTGCTCCCGCCAACTGTCCATTGTCAGCGCCTTAATTCACAGACACGTTTTTAGAACAACTCCTCCTAACTTCTGTATGTTTTCTTGGCAATATCGACAAAGAGGATACCATCAAGGTGATCAATCTCATGCTGTAACGCACGAGCCATGAGACCCTCCGCTTCCATTACTACCGATTCGCCCTGACGATTCAGCCCCTGCAAACTAATCTTAGCAGACCGTATTACATCACCCATAACATTTGGGATACTAAGGCACCCTTCTTTATCTTTTTGCGCTCCTTTTTTTTCTAAAATTAGTGGATTAATAAGTTCAATTAACTCTCCATTCAATTTTACAATAATAACCCGCTTGGAGACTCCGATCTGTGGGGCAGCTAAACCTACTCCATCGGCGGCATCAAGTGTATCATTCATATTATCCAAGAGTTTTATTATAGATGAATTAACCTCTTTTACTTCACTTG
>JBMNTM010000033.1:0-13261 GCA_050945735.1 Desulfosporosinus sp. | reverse complement strand
AGCATCGGCTCAGAGTTCTTTTTTACCCTTTTTACGTTTTCTTTTTAGGAAAGCTACAAGGCTCGTTTAAACAAGCCAGACCTGTTATGAACTAAATCTCAAGGGGTTGTTCAGCATCCCCTATTTAATTGTTAAATTCTTGAGCTTTGGTTAAAAAGCACCCATTAGGGTGCTTTTTAACTAAGGTTTAAATATTCTGTTCATGAGATTATTATTCATTAATAGAATGCTCTATTCATTTGATAAATGAATAGAGATTACACGATTTGTCCATCTCCATAAACCATGTACTTAAATGTCGTCAATTCCCTCAGCCCCATTGGGCCACGGGCATGCAACTTTTGAGTACTAATCCCGATTTCCGCTCCGAAGCCAAAACGTCCTCCGTCCGTAAAACGAGTTGAAGCATTCACATATACTGCGGCAGCATCAACTTCATTTAAAAACCGTTGGGCCTTCGAATAATTCTCCGTGACAATAGTCTCAGAATGCTTGGTACCGTATTTATAAATGTGATCCAAGGCCCCATCTAGTCCGGGCACAACTTTAACACTTAATATTAAGTCAAGATGTTCTAGCACCCAGTCATCATCAACTGCAGGCACTGCATAGGATAAGATTTCGCACGTTCTTGGACAACCTTTTATTTCAACCTGATGTTTCTTCAGTTCTTCACCAATCAAGGGAAGAAAACCTTTAGCAATTGCTTCATCCACGAGCAAGGTTTCCAAGGCATTACAGACCCCAGGATTTTGCGTCTTCGCATTAATAATGATCGGAATCGCCTTTTCATAATCGCCATCGCGATCCATAAAGGCATGACACATACCTGTTCCGGTTTCGATCACCGGTACAGTAGCATTTTGTACTACGGTTTGAATCAGCCCAGCTCCCCCCCTTGGGATAATGACATCTACATAATCATTTAAGCGCAATAGTTGTTGGACCCATTCACGATTGGTCTCTGTAATTAGTTGGATACTTCCTGAAGGCAAACCGCTCTCTTCAGCGGCTTGCGCAATCACGTTTGCGATTACTTTATTACTTTCTAAGGCCTCAGAACCGCCTCTGAGGATTACTGCATTGCCTGATTTCAGACACAAGGCAGCTGCATCGGCTGTCACATTGGGTCGTGCTTCATAGATCATCACCACGACACCTAGAGGAACACGAGTCTGCTGAATACGAAGACCATTCGGACGCGTCCACACTTCCCCTTCTCCCACAGGATCTTGTAAGGCAACTACCTCCGTAACAGCTTGACTTATTTGGCCAATGCTCTCTGATGTTAGCCTTAAACGATTAACAAGGCTCTTCTTAAGCCCTTTCTCTTCAGCTGCTTGAACATCCAGAGTATTCGCTTTAAAGATTTCTTGCTCATTTTTTATTAGGGCCTCGGCCATCGCCATTAAAGCTTTATTCTTTGCTTCAGTACTGGCAAAAGCCAACTGACGAGCCGCTTGCTTGGCTCTCAGCCCAATCTCAAGTAATTTCGGATGAAACAACATAATTCCCTCCCATTGTTTTTAATAATCTGCTATTAATAATCTGCTTTTTAGCCCTTTAATAAACCGGAAAATGAAGCAGATCATCTTTTTATTATACCAGATAATAGTTGAAGAGTAATTAAAGTACTCTAATAATAGGTAGAATAATTTAATATTTCATGTTCACACTAAAATCAGGAGGAATGTGAAATGCATACGCTTTGGAAAGGTTCCATTAGTTTTGGTTTAGTTAATATTCCGGTAAAAATGCATACCGCCACAGAATCCCAGGAATTTCATTTTAATTATCTCCATAAAACATGTCACCAAAGGATTCGTTCAATCAAAAAATGTCCTTCTTGCGATCTGGAACTGAATAACGCAGATTTGGTTAAGGGCTATGAATTTGAAAAAAATCGTTACGTTGTTTTAACTGACGAAGACCTTGCGTCCTTGGAACAACCCATCAGTCGCTCGATTGATATTCTCGATTTTATTGACATAAAAGAAATTGATCCGATATATTATCAAAAATCTTACTATCTTTCCCCTGAAGAAACCGCCCAAAAGGCTTATCGGTTACTTTATCAAGCGATGAAGGATAGTGGAAAAGTTGCCCTGGCACGTGTCACTATGCGTTCAAAACAACATTTGGCATGCCTACGAGTTTTTGAACAAAGTCTTGTGATGGAAACAATGTATTATCCGAAAGAAATCCGCCATATGGATGCAGTTTGGGAGCATGTAGACCCAACGGAGGCAGAATTAGCAATGGCTCGTCAATTGATTGATAATTTAGCCCGTCCGTTTGAACCTGAGAAATTTCACGATGAGGTACATGAAAAAATAGCCCAATTAATTGAAAGTAAAGTAACTGGTGCAAGCTTTAAGGTAGATTCCCCCACAAAAGTCCCGAAAGTAGTAGATATAATGGAAGCTTTGCGAGCAAGTATTGCGTTAACAGAAAAAGAAAAAGGCAAATTGGAAAAAACGAAATCTACTTTGACCCCTCGCAAAAAGACCGCCAAACGTACTAAAGAGGCATAGGATCATGCCTCCACCATAAGAGTCATATTATTGCGATGAACTACTTCTTCCCCTTCAAAATCAGGAATAAGTTCGAGTAATATTTTAGAATGTAATCCTTTAACCTTCTGTACTTCATTACTGCTTAGCTCGGCAACACCCCTGGCAATCTCTTCCCCGAATACGTTAATGATACGAACGATTTCTTTACGTTCCCAAGTCCCCTCTGTTGCAATAATCCCTTTGGCAAGCAGGCTTTTTCCTTCTTCCAGGAGAGCCTTAGCTGCGCCATTATCGACTTGAATACTTCCTTCAGATAAACCTGCATAAGCTATCCAACGTTTCCGACCCACAAGTCTATGCTTTGACGGTAGAAAGTATGTTCCCTCCGTCTCTTGGCCCTCGGTAAATTTTAAAAGTTCTCTGATCCGCTTAAAATTCAAGAGGAGCATACCAATTCCAAACCGTGTAGCAATTTTTGCCGCCCTCAGTTTTGTGACCATGCCTCCGGTTCCTATTTTCGATCCTGCCCCACTCGCCATACACTCTACCGTGGATACATCAGCTACTTCTCTAATGAGTTGAGCTGAGGGATCTTTTTTGGGATTAGTCGAATACAAGCCGTCAACATCGGTCAAAATCACTAATAAATCTGCCCCAACAAGCCCTGCCACCAAAGCAGAAAGGGTATCATTGTCGCCAAAACAAAGTTCATCCACTGCAACTGTGTCATTTTCATTAATAATAGGAACAACTTGTAAACGCAATAATTTTTCAAGCGTATTTTGTGCGTTTCGATAGTGAGATGCTTCTGCCAGATCTATACGAGACAAGAGAATTTGAGCCCCTACAAGGCCATATCGCTCAAGATTTCGAGCATACCTTTCGATCAGCACCCCCTGTCCAACAGCTGCAAACGCTTGCTTACTAGGTAAATCATGCGGACGGACATGATGTCCAAGTTGACCCATACCGGCAGCAACCGCACCTGAAGAAACCAATAGACACTCTATCCCCTTTTGCTTCAGGGCAGCAATAACAGCAACCACTTCTGAGATGGCTCGATCATCCAAACCACCTTGTGGATGGTTCAAACTACTGCTTCCTACTTTAATTACGACTCGTCGGACTTCATACAGAGTCAACCCGCATACTCCCCTTCCATTTCTTCTGCGCGCTGCGCACAGGCTTGGGCAGCTTTCATCACTATTTGGGTTAAATTCTCTTCATTAAAAACAGATAATGCTGCATAAGTCGTCCCATTTGGTGAAGTCACTTCCTCGCGCAATTGCGCAGGTGATTTCATACTTTCCGTAAGCATTTTGCCAGCACCGACCAGGGTTTCACGCGCTAACAGCTCTGCTTCTTGTTCACTGAGACCTAAATTAACCCCGGCTAAGATTAAACTTTCGGTAAAACGGTAAAAATAGGCCGACCCACTTCCACTTAAGGCGATCAGAGCATTCATTTTTTCTTCCGGAATCCATAGAATACGCCCAATAGCCGAGAAAATTTGTTCCGCAGTCTCAGCCTGTTCTTGAGTGATATTTTCTTCTCGCACCAGCCCAGTTATAGAGTGCAGTACAGCAGTCGAAGTATTCGGCATTGCCCGGATAACAGCAACATCCGGTAGGTGCTTGTGAAATAACTTTAAGGGAATACCCGCTGCAATGCTGATGATCAATTTATCTATTAAGGGATAATTCTTCAGAAGCTTAAGAATTTCAGGCACATCTTTCGGCTTCACTGCGATGATTAAAACCCCAGAGTATTCAATAAGCTCCTGCACTCCACACGCAATAATACTATACTTGTCCACTAAATATTGACTTCGTTCGTTAATTCGTTCAGTAACTCTGATTGGGAGTTCTCTTTTCGTTTTTCTAATACCGCCGATAATGGCCTCGGCCATATTCCCCCCACCAATAAAACCAATACCCTGGTTCATATCAACACCCTTTCTTATACCGATATTATCCCCCAGAAAGCCAGCCCTGAAAAGAAGAAATACCCGGCCAACCCAAAGAGAAACAAGCCGCACGCACCTAATATTATCCGGTACACGATTGGCTTAATAAATCTTTTTCCACCGGTAACAGCTGCCGCAACAAGAATGTACCATATATAATCTGCAGTTATGTGTCCGAGATAAAAGCTGACAACCCCTGCCACACCGTTATTCGCAACAAGAATTAATGAACCCGCTCCTACCGTAACCCACCAGATTGTCCAATAAGGATTAGAAGCACTAACAGTAACACCTAATAGTATGGGATGAATACCTTTTTTACCAATAATACTTCCCTCAAGATTTAGGTCGGGAGAATCCCATGCTTCACGAATAATCCCATACGCCATCCAAAAAAGAAACAAGCCTCCAACAATCCCAATCGTTCCTTTCACTGTAGACCACATAATAAATTCCCCTAGGCCGATAGAAATGGCGAATACTAATAATAATTCCAGCAGGGCATGTCCAGTTACTATTTGTGGTCCGGCCTTAACCCCATGTCGCATGCTTTCTCTAATCGTAACTGTGAGCAAAGGTCCGGGCATTACTGCTCCGGAAAAGGCCATAACCATACTGGCCAAAAAAATTGTTATTAATACCACTTATACACCGTCCTTGTATTATATCTAAATAATACCGAGACAATAGTTTCTACATTAGATTGCTCCTCTGCTGCACTTACGAATTAATGTAACTCGCAAAAAACTACTCTCTTTTCATCGTTGTATAGAAATGCAAAAAAACGTTCTAATCTATAAGAACATTATTAATTTTTCTTCTAAAATTATAGCTGAACCATAATTAATTGACAAGAAATTCACAATAACCTTTAACTTGCTATACTAATAATTTATTTATTCATCGGAAATTATAACTATAAACTATATCAACGTTATGGAGGCTACAACAAATGGAACGTCAGGAACGTCAGAATTCTTTCGTCTTGTCACAAGACAAACTCTATATTAATGCGAAAAGTATTATTTATTATATTCTTGGTGTCATAGAAATCTTATTAATATTCAGATTTATTTTTAAACTACTGGCTGCAAATCCGGAAAGCGGATTTGTCTCACTAATTTATGCAATTACAAACATATTTTTAGTCCCGTTCGCAGGAATATTCAAAACAGCGGCTACACCCCTAAATGGTATGCAATCTATTTTGGAACCGGCAACTCTTATAGGAATTGTGGTTTATCTTGTATTAGCTTGGGGAATTATTAAATTAATTGAAGTAATTAGGATAAACCAATTGGAAAAGATATAGTGAGTAAATAAGCCCTGTCTAATGACGGGGCTTATAAAAGAGTACAATAAA
The DNA here is from genome assembly GCA_050945735.1 of Desulfosporosinus sp. Lineage (GTDB taxonomy): Bacteria > Bacillota > Desulfitobacteriia > Desulfitobacteriales > Desulfitobacteriaceae > Desulfosporosinus. Next base: position 7,416 of record JBMNTM010000033.1, on the reverse strand, counting down.
TCTACCGATCATTTATATAGATATAGAAATATATCTTATTATTTACAATGATTTGAGAGCCTCAACAATAGCGTCTCCCATTTCTTTTGTTCCGAGAACTTTATCACCTGGTTTTGCTAAATCCGGAGTCCTGTATCCATCAGCTAAAACTGTTTCAACTGCTTGCTCAACCATTTGAGCCTCTTCCTCCAAATCAAATGAATACCGTAACATTAAGGCCCCTGACAATATGGTTGCAAGCGGATTAGCGATATTTTTTCCGGCGATATCCGGTGCTGAACCATGGGACGGTTCATAGAGCCCTTTGGTTCCACTTAAGCTTGCCGAGGGCATCATACCAATAGACCCTCCCAACATGGAAGCTAAGTCTGTTAGGATATCACCAAACATATTCTCCGTTACAATGACGTCAAATTGATTTGGTTGACGAACTAATTGCATCGCCGCATTATCCACATACATATGTGTTAACTCTACATTTGGATAATTCTTAGCGATTTCTTCAGCGATTTCACGCCAAAAACGAGATGATTCCAATACATTCGCTTTATCAACTGAACATAGCTTCCCACGCCGTTTTGCAGCCAATTGGAAGCCAAGGTCTACAATGCGACGTACCTCCTCCTCGGAATAAATCAACATGTCATACGCGCTTGCCGGTTCGCTTTTTCTACCCTTCTCCCCAAAATAGAGTCCTCCGGTAAGCTCACGCAAAACCACGAGATCAACGTCCTTTACAACCTCAGGCCGAAGAGTTGAGGCATCTACTAACATAGGACTCATTTTCACCGGCCTGATATTTGCGTAAAGACTGAGGGCTTTTCTGATTTTGAGAAGGCCTCCTAATTCCGGACGTTCATTGGCCGGCAGAGTATCCCATTTAGGCCCGCCAACTGAACCCATAAGAATTGCATCCGCTGCTTGAGCCGCTGCCAGTGTTTCATCGGGTAAAGCCTTGCCTACTTCGTCAATAGCTGCTCCTCCGATTAAACTGTATTCGAAATTAAAGCTAATCGAGCGGCCTTTTACTACCGCTTGTAAAACTTTAACTGCCTCCGGTGTAATTTCTTTACCTATACCGTCTCCCGGAAGAACCAATATCTTAGGCATTCTTTTTCCTCCCTTTAACGTATGGAATAAGTCCACCAGCGTGAATCAATTCCTGCATAAAGGGCGGAAAAGAAGCTGCCTGATATTTTTGTTGGGTTGTTAAGTTTTGAATTATGCCCGACTCAATATCAACTTCTATTTTGTCGCCTTGTGAAATCCCCGCCACAGCTTCAGGGCATTCCATAATCGGCAATCCAATATTTAAAGCATTACGGTAAAAAATGCGGGCAAACGACTCTGCAATCACCACTTTAATGCCACAAGCTTTAATGGCTATAGGAGCATGCTCGCGCGAGGAACCACAGCCAAAGTTTTTTCCACCGACCATAATGTCCCCCGCTTTTACATCCTGAGCAAACGATGTACCTGCATCTTCCATGCAATGGGCCGCTAAATGTTCTGTAGTGGATTTATTTAAATAACGTGCGGGCAATATGATATCTGTATCTATGTCATGCCCGAACTTCCACGCTTTTCCCACTCTAAGACACCCCCTCCGGATGGGCTATTTTTCCCTTGATTGCGGATGCCGCAGCGACCGCCGGATTGGTTAAGTAAACTTCACTTTCTACATGTCCCATTCGTCCCACAAAATTCCGATTCGTGGTCGATACTGCTCGCTCACCTTTTGCCAATATTCCCATGTGACCACCTAAACAAGGGCCGCACGTAGGCGTGCTGACTGCAGCACCGGCCTCAAGCAAGGTGTCAATAATGCCTTCACGTATAGCGTCACGCAGAATGGTTTGTGTTCCTGGAAAAACTAAACAACGAATTTCCGGATGCACTTTCTTGCCACGCAGGATATTCGCAGCCGTACGCAGATCTTCCAATCGTCCATTCGTACAGGATCCGATCACTACCTGATCAATTATAATCCCGCTCGCCTCATGAACTGATTTGGCATTTTCCGGAGAATGAGGAAAAGACACTTGCAAGGGAATCTCTGATACATCAAATTCATGCACCTCAATGTAATGAGCATCCGGATCACTGTAATACAAAGGATAGGCGCGACGTGCTCTTCCTTCCATATAAGTAAACGTTTTGTCATCCGGTGCTATAATCCCGTTTTTTGCCCCTGCCTCAATCGCCATATTGCAAATTGTGAAACGATTATCCATGGATAAAGCGGCAATTCCTTCACCTGTAAACTCCAATGCTCGGTAGCGGGCTCCATCGACACCCAACTTTCCTATCAGATAAAGGATCAAGTCTTTCCCACTGACCCATTTTTGAAACTGGGTCCCTCTAAAAACAATCTTCATAGATTCCGGAACGCGAAACCAAGCTTCCCCGGTCGCTAATCCTGCAGCCAGGTCCGTACTGCCAACCCCTGTAGCAAAAGCTCCTACCGCTCCATATGTGCACGTATGAGAGTCAGCGCCGATAATAAGGTCTCCTGGCAAAGTCAAGCCTTGTTCTGGCAACAGGCAATGTTCAATACCCATACAACCCACTTCATAATAATTTTCAATCTGCTGTTCTTTGGCAAAGTCCCGCATAATTTTGCATTGCTCTGCCGAGGCAATATCTTTGTTGGGAGCAAAATGATCTGGAACAAGAGCTACCTTTTTACGATCGAAAACATCTTTTATTTCAAACTTGGTAAACTCTTGAATTGCTATGGGACCAGTTACATCATTTGCTAAAACAAGATCCAATGTTGCGGTGATCAGCTGCCCTGGAACAACTTCATCCAATCCCGCATGATGTGCTAGAATCTTTTCAGTGATGGTCATAGACATTACTTTTACTCCCTCCCTCTAGCTAGCATTTTTTATCTCTCATCTTCATTTAGATTCATTTAGACTGGATTCATTTAGACGTCCGCGTTAAACAAGTTTACTCGTGTTTTTTAAGCCAGCTCATCATTTCTCTCAATTCTTTCCCAACCTTTTCAAGAAGATGATTTTCCTCAATGCGATTCATAGCGTTAAAAACTGGCCGATTAACTTGGTTTTCAAGTAACCAAGCTTTAGCAAACCGTCCATCTTGAATCTCTGCCAGAACTTTTTTCATTTCCTGGCGAGTCTCTTGATTAATAATACGTTTTCCTGTAACCAGGTCTCCATACTGCGCAGTATCCGAGATCGAATAACGCATCCAACTTAAGCCGCCTTCATAAATCAAATCAACGATCAGTTTAAGTTCATGACAGCATTCAAAATAAGCAATTTCAGGCTGATAGCCAGCTTCTACCAAAGTATCAAAGCCAGCTTTAATTAGTTCAGAAACTCCTCCACAAAGAACAGCCTGTTCTCCGAACAAGTCTGTCTCCGTTTCCTCTCTAAAGGTTGTTTCCAGAACTCCTGCCCTTGTTGAACCAATTCCCATGGCATACGCCAGAGCTAATTCTTTGGCTATACCTGTAGCATCTTGAAAAACTGCAATCAGCGACGGTACTCCTGCACCTTCTGTATAAGTGCGACGTACCAAGTGACCCGGTCCTTTAGGTGCTACCATAAAGACGTCAACATCTTTGGGGGGAACAATTTGTCCAAAGTGAATATTAAATCCGTGAGAAAAGACAAGTGCTTTTCCAGCTGTGAGATGTTCTTTAATTTCTTCATGATAAACCTTACTTTGTGTCTGATCAGGAAGCAAAATTTGAATAACATCTGCGCGCGCAGCCGCCTCAGAAACAGTCATAACCTCAAAACCGGCATCTTCTGCCCGCTTCCAATAAACACTGCCCGGTAAATCCGCCACCAAAACCTTAAGTCCTGAATCTCTTAGATTTTGGGCCTGCGCATGCCCTTGGCTCCCATATCCCATGACCGCAATAACTCTTTCTTTTAACCATTCCAAATTTGCATCAAAATCATAATACATTTTAGTCATTTTTCAATACTTCCTTTCAAGATAATTTAACAAGCAGATAACATATATTAACTAATGTCATAGGCTTCTATCACAAAGATACAAAAAATGAAATAAGCAGCTATCATATACTAAACCACTACTAAACCATGTCTAAGAATACTTATAATTCAGATCGCAACATAGCAATCTTCCCAGTTCTCACCAGTTCTAATATCCCATAAGGACTAATTGCATTAACAAATGCATCAATTTTGGATATGTCACCAGTCAATTCAACGGTAATATTGCTTCTGCCCATATCTACTATGCGTCCCCGGAATACTTCAACTATCTGGAAAACCACAGAGCGTGTTTCTGCACTTACTTGAACACGTATTAATGCAAGCTCTCGATCAACGACACTTTCCCCTGTCAAATCCGTGACTGAATGCACTACCACTAGTTTACTGAGTTGATTCCTCACTTGCTCGATAACCTGTTCATCACCGTCTACAACAATCGTCATCCTGGAAATATCCGGATCTTCCGTCTGACATACCGTAAGACTCTCTATATTATACCCCCTGCGAGCGAACAATCCCGCTACCCTTATTAAAACTCCAGGGTGGTTCTCCACCAGGACTGCAAGTGTATGCAACATGTTATTACCTCACAATCATTTCAATAATGTTTTTTCCAGGGGGAACTAATTTCTGCCATTAGCGAACCATATTAAGAACGCCATAGAACAGTAAGATTATTGCAGTAACCCCATTTACCAGCATATTATACTGATTTCTACACTCTAGGTGCTATAAATTTCCGTGCCGGTGGTCCTGGTAAGAATTCTGAACATAGAAAGTAGCTGCCTAAATATTGGCCCTGGAACACCATTTCCAATTTCCCGTCCATCCACTTTAATTACAGGAATTAATTCAGCGGCAGTACCAGTGAGAAAACACTCATCAGCAGTATACAAGTCGTGCCGAGTAAATAACTCTTCCGATACCTTAATTCCCATTTCACTAGCTATTGTAAGAGTAGTATTGCGGGTGATCCCTTCAAGAATCCCTACTGAACTAGGCGGGGTAAGCAGGACATTATTTCGATAAATAAAAAGGTTATCTCCCGTACCTTCGGTCACATAACCGTCTTGATTAAGAAGAATGCCTTCTGGTACACCAGATTGATTGGCTTCAATTTTTGCCAGGACGTTATTCAGGTAATTCAGTGACTTAATCCTTGGGCTCAAGGTATCGGGATTATTGCGTCGGATAGCCACTGTATTAACTACCAAACCATTTTCATACGTACTTTCGTCAAAGATCTTTATTTGATCTGCAATACAATATGTTGCCGACTGTGGACATTTGTTCGGATCAAGCCCCAAATCTCCCTTGCCGCGTGAAACCACCAAACGAATATAGGCATCCTTTAAATTGTTTCTGCGCAATGTTTCCAAGACAATCTCTTGCATCTCATCTTTGGTCTGGCCAATTGTTAAGCAAATCGACTTTGCTGACTCATAGAGACGTTTCAGGTGTTCATCTAATTTAAATACGCGGCCATGATACGCACGAATCCCTTCAAAAACACCATCTCCGTACAAAAAACCATGATCGAAAACTGATATTTTAGCCTCTTCTTCCGGAACATATGCTCCATTACAGAATATAACTAGTCCCATTTCTTTTCCCCTCTCCGTTTAGTTAAAATAAATAGCCCAAGCGTAGTTCGTGGAACTTTCCGCTTGGGATTGTTGCTACCCACGGTGTAAATCCGATCTGGATTCTATACCGCTCAGACCAGACGGTTTTCACCCTGATCCGCGGACCTCTTACCCCTTTATCCCAAGTCTGTAGGCTTCTAGCCCTTTTAGACGGAGTTCGGGGGTGTGACCTTAGGGACGAGATCATATCCCAGTAACCCTATGTACAATTCTTTCTTAATTTATCTCAGGTTATTTACAAACTTTGTGTATATGATACAAAATCTCTTTCTCAGTGTCAACCCTTTTTACTCGGATATGTAAGAAATTGCTTAAAATTCTTGTCAAAGCCGGAGAGCTAGAGTTATAATGTCCACATATACAAGTACATTTGTTTTCTCAAGAGGAGTTGACTAATTTGACAATACAAATTGGTATCTTAGGATTAGGTACTGTGGGTACTGGAGTTGTGCGCATCTTACAAAAAAATGCTCAAGATATACAAACACGCACTCACAGTGAAATTCATATAAAAGGAATTTTAGATAAGGATCTTTATAGAGAACGTGAAGTAAGCGGAGACTATTTACTTACGGATCAACCATCAGAAATCCTTGAAGACCCTGAAATAGATATTATTGTAGAAGTAATGGGGGGAATTGAACCTGCTCGTACATATATTTTAGAAGCCTTACGACATGGTAAACATGTTGTCACCGCAAATAAAGATTTGCTGGCACTGCATGGTCATGAACTGCTGGATGCAGCTAGTCAAGCTGGAAAGAACCTCTATTTCGAAGCAAGCGTCGGCGGTGGAATTCCGATAATTGCTGCTATGAAAGAGTCCCTGACAGCCAATCGCATTACCGACGTCCTGGGAATTATAAATGGAACAACGAATTATATTCTTACAGCTATGGCTGAACAGGACCGGGAGTATTCAGAAGTCCTTGCTGAAGCCCAGCAATTAGGGTATGCCGAAGCCGATCCTTCTGCCGATGTCGACGGCTTAGATGCTGCACGAAAACTTGCTATCCTTGCTTCTATCGCCTTTAATTCACGCGTAGCCCTGAAAGATATATTTGTTGAAGGCATTTCAAAAATTACGCGTGAAGATTTGGCTTTTGCCGCTGAACTTGGCTGTACCATCAAACTATTAGCAATTGCGAAAAATCAAGATGCAGGAATTGAAGTTCGCGTTCACCCGGCAATATTACCTCTTACCCATCCGCTAGCCTCTGTAGGCGGTGTATTCAATGCTATTTATGTGGTGGGTGATGCTGTTGGAGAAACTATGTTTTATGGTCGGGGCGCCGGTTCTCTTCCTACAGGAAGTGCAATCGTAAGCGATATTATGCGTATCGTTCGCAATATTAATACGAACTCAACCTCTTCAACCAATTGCACTTGTTATCTTAATTTACCACTTAAAGCCATCTCGGATTTCTACACTGCATTTTACATTCGTCTTCTTGTTAAAGATGAGCCTCGTGTCCTTGCTACCCTAGCCTTACTCTTTGCTGTAGTAAATATCAGCTTTGCCTCAATCATTCAAAAACCACGCGGTAAACACCAGGCAGAGATTGTCCTTGTGACTCATCCCTGTCGTGAAGGAGCACTTCAAGAAGCTCTGAAATCTGTTAAAGCGTATCCTAAGGTCCTGAGTATTCACAATGTTATTCGCTTTGAAAATGGTTAGGGAAGCGATAATCTAAAAATCATAGAGTTAAGTCTATTTATAAAAGGAGTAAAGCCTATTTATTAAGATAAGCTTTACTCTTTGTACTTTCTTT
>JBMNTM010000032.1:0-13379 GCA_050945735.1 Desulfosporosinus sp. | reverse complement strand
TATTACTTAGTATAAAAAGAAAGCAGTGTAAAAAGAAAAGGTTTTATATTTTTCACAACACATAGCATGGTTAATTTAAAATGCAGTTAGAAGGAAAGTCGGGGATGTAAATTGATTTTTGAAGGACAAGTACCAAAAACCTGGCCTAAGGTTAATCTTAGACCTAATGCACGTGTTATATTGGAAAAACGGTATTTAAAACAAGAAAATGGAAAAGTGGTAGAAACCGCAGAGGATATGATTTATCGTGTAGCCTGTGTGGTTGCGGGTATTGAAGAAGATAAATACGGTAAAAGCAAAAAAGATACTGAGGCTTTGGCTAGGGAATTTTACACCATAATGGCCAATCTTGAATTCATGCCAAATTCACCGACGTTGATGAATGCCGGCCGGGATCTCGGACAATTGAGTGCTTGCTTTGTCTTACCAGTAGAGGACAGCATGGAAAAGATTTTTGATGCGATAAAAAATGCAGCCATTATTCACAAATCTGGTGGGGGAACCGGTTTTAGCTTTTCTCGTTTGCGTCCTAAAAATAGCATGGTTCGCTCCACTGGCGGAGTGGCGTCCGGGCCAATTTCCTTTATGAAGGTTTTTAATTCTGCTACGGAAGCGGTTAAGCAAGGCGGAACCCGGCGGGGAGCCAATATGGGAATTCTGCGTGTAGACCATCCGGATATTGTGGAGTTTATTCAGTGTAAAGAAGATAATAAAGATATTACAAACTTTAATATTTCTGTCGGGATCACTGAGGATTTCATGCGGGCTGTCAGTGAAGAACGTCTTTATGATCTCATAGACCCTCATAAAGGCACCACGGTAGGGGAACTATCAGCACCGGAGATTTTTAATATGATCGTTAAGCATGCCTGGCAGAATGGGGAACCCGGAATAGTGTTTCTTGACCGTTTAAATGAAGGGAACCCTACCCCTCTGCAAGGAGAGATAGAAGCTACCAATCCTTGCGGCGAGCAACCCTTACTGCCTAACGAGGCGTGTAACTTGGGCTCTATCAATCTTAGATTGATGGTAGTTGAAGAAAACGGGAAAATGGTTATCAACTGGGAGCGTTTAAGTCAGGTGGTTCGCTTGTCAGTTCGTTTTCTTGACGACGTGATTGATGTCAATCAGTATCCACTGCCAATCATTGATCAGGTTGTTAAAGGGAACCGTAAAATTGGTCTTGGCGTGATGGGCTTTGCGGATATGCTCATTTTGCTTCAAACTTCGTATGCTTCGGAAGAAGCGGTTGAATATGCTGAAAAAGTTATGAAATTTATTCAGACGGAAGCGCGTATTGAGTCCCAACGCCTGGCAGAAGAACGGGGAACTTTTCCGAATTATCAAGGCTCTATTTATGACGGGGTTATAAAATTGCGCAATGCCACTTTAACAACGATTGCCCCGACTGGAACTATATCCATGATTTGCGGTGCTTCCAGCGGGGTAGAACCTCTATTTGCAGTTGCCTATACAAAAACGGTAATGGATGGAACATCTTTAGTAGAGGTCAATCCACTTTTTGAAGCATATGCCCATGAATATGGCTTCTATACTCAGGAATTAATGCAGAAGATTGCAGAAAAGGGAACTGTACGGGGTTTTCAGGAAGTTCCAATCTGGGTACAGGAAATATTTACTACTGCTCACGAGATTGCGCCCGAATGGCATATCCGCATTCAGGCGGCTTTCCAGAAATATACGGATAACGCGGTATCCAAAACTATCAATTTTGCCAATTCCGCGACACAAGAGGACATTGCTGAAGCATATTGGTTGGCATATAAATTGAACTGTAAAGGATTAACGGTCTATCGTGATGGAAGTCGAGAAGAACAAGTGCTTTCCCTAGGAACCTCAGCGACTCAAGTCCAGGCCGAAAAGATGGGTGAAGATAAAGACCTGTTGGCATCCGAACAGGTTATTCCTAAAATCCCATTTGTTCCCGAAGTGAACACCGTTGTTCCTCGACCGCGACCGACTACTACCGTAGGAGTTACGGAAAAGATAAAAATTGGATGCGGAAACCTTTATGTCAGTGTCAACGCAGATGAAAAAGGTATTTGTGAAGTTTTTACAAATACCGGCCGCGCTGGAGGATGTACTTCCCAATCAGAGGCAACAGCCCGCTTGGTCTCCATAGCCCTGAGGTCAGGACTGAACGTGGACACTGTTATAGAACAAATTAAAGGTATTCGTTGTCCGGCTTGTATACGGCGCGAAGGAGTTCAGGTTACATCCTGCCCGGATGCCATTGCCCGTATAATTAAGAAATACTATGATGTTGGGATTAATTTTGCATCTGTGCAAAAGAGAACGCTGGAAGCAGCTTCAGAAGCTGTAAAATCAAATGTTGTTCAACGCGAGAAGACGAAAGAAAAGGTAACTGGAAGATTAGTTCGTACAGACATTGCAAAAGAAAATGCATGTCCAGAATGTGGTATGCCAATCAACCATGAAAGTGGTTGTGTTGTGTGTACGCACTGCGGCTATTCTAAGTGTGGGTAGAGGAAGAAGTTCAGCAAGTGTGTATCATAATTATCAGTTCTTACGATGTTTAAGAATTGCTGTCGGTTGTATTGAATAATAATTTCAATAGTATTCGCGTTTCCAGAAAGCATGAGACATCACAGTATTTACCAACTAAGGACATCCTTTTACGGATGTCTTTTTTTGTTGAGTATGCATATAAATGTACTACACTTGTTGGACGAAGGAGGGCTCTGTGTGCAAGAATATATACGCAAACGGGTGCTCGATATTGGTACTTATATATTGGAATCGAGTGCAACGGTGAGACAAACAGCTGATGTTTTCGGTGTATCGAAATCCACAGTGCATAAAGATGTGACAGAACGTTTACCATTGGTAAATGAGAAACTATCCATGGAAGTAAAGCATATTCTTGAAACTAACAAGGCCGAAAGACATATAAGAGGGGGAGAGGCGACTCGGAGAAAATACAGGGAAAATTAGGGAGTATATTAATATTAAAGAAAAGTAGGTAAAATAATTGAATCCATAAAGGGATTAGGGGATTTAATAAAGAATAACTTTTAGTATTAAACAAAAATAGCGAATCTCCCGTGAGGGAGATTGTGCTATTTGTTTATATAGATTAAGATGGACAAGCTGTATTGATTATGAAAGGGGTATTTCCACTGATGTTTGGAATTGAACTGGGAATTGACCTGGGGACAGCAAGTGTTTTGGTTTATGCCAAAGGGAAAGGCATCATTTTACATGAACCCTCTGTAATAGCCATAGACTGCAATACGAATAAACGAATTGCCGTAGGAGAAGAAGCACGGTTAATGATCGGCAGAACACCGGGGAATATTGTGGCCGTGCGTCCTATGCGTGATGGGGTAATTGCGGATTACCAGGCTACAGAACTGATGCTGAAGTATTTTCTAGAGAAAGCAGGTGCAAAACGCTGGCCTTTCTTTAAAACTCGTGTCGTAGTATGTATTCCTTCCGGAGTAACAGAAGTGGAACACCGGGCTGTCAAACAAGCAGCATACCAGGCTGGTGCCAAAGATGTAAAAGTGATCGAAGAACCGTTTGCAGCGGCATTGGGAGCAGGACTGGACATTTCTGGTCCAACAGGAAGTATGGTTGTGGATATTGGCGGAGGAACAACTGATATTGCAGTGCTTTCGCTTTTTGGTGTAGTAATAAAATGGAGCTTACGGGTTGGCGCGGATAAATTTGATGAAGCCATTAGCCGTTATATTCGCCGTGTACATAATCTTATGATAGGAGAACGTACTGCTGAAGAAATTAAAATTGCAATTGGTTCTGCTATACCGGAAGGGCGTCCATCGGCAGATATTGATGTGCGCGGGCGGGATTTGATTACCGGATTGCCAAAAACCATCAAGGTGAATTCTCAAGAGTGTTATGTTGCCCTCGAGGAATCTATTGATGCAATAGTTGCCGGAGTAAAGGAAGTGTTAGAACGCACCCCTCCGGAATTATCTTCTGATATACTCGACAAAGGGATTATTATGACCGGGGGAGGCTCATTGATGCACGGCTTTGATACACGTCTTTCCCGTGAGACAGGATTACCGATCACTATAGCTGATGATCCTATTTCCTGTGTTGCCTTAGGTACGGGTAAGATGCTCAATGGATGTTTTTAAGGCCGGTGGGGTTGGAATGGACGCCGGGGGTAATATCGCGCGGTCTGTGTTCCGATGCAGAGGCCTTACAGTGTTTACTTTATCTCATTTAGCAAATAGGGTAGAATATAATAATATTTAGGGCACTTCGTAATTGGAAAAGGGAAGTTTTTCTATGAGGGTTGATATTTTAGGGATTACCGTTGATCCGTATTCCATGCAAGAGACGGTGGAGCGGATTCGGCGAGCGGTAGAAGGTAGGGTTCGGATGCGTGTTATTACTGCTAATCCAGAAATAATCTATGCATCAGAACGAGATGATAAGTTAAAAAAAATCATAGCCACAGCAGATATAATAACTGCTGATGGGATTGGCGTGGTATGGGCTGCCCAGTGGTTAGGGGCTCGTGAATTAGAAAGGGTTACGGGGATTGATTTAGTTCAGGCCTTGTTTCCTATTGCTCATGAGGGTAAATGGCGAATTTTTTTTCTCGGCGGAAAACCAGGCGTGGCAGAACAGGCAGCAAATCAGGTTGTCATGAAGAACCAGGGAATAACTTGCGCAACAATGCATGGTTACTTTAGCCCTGAAGAAGAAATAAAAGTATTAGAAAAGATCCGCCATTTTCAGCCTGATCTTTTACTTGTAGGTTTAGGTGCGCCGTTCCAGGAATATTGGATTGCAGAGCATCCCGGACTAGCCACGGTTAGTATAGGTGTGGGAGGGAGTTTTGATGTCTTGGCGGGGATAACGGCACGCGCTCCAAGAAGCATCCAGGACTGCCATCTGGAATGGCTTTATCGCTTATGGAAAGAACCTTGGCGTTGGAAACGTCAAGTTGTGTTACCAAGGTTTGTGATTAAAGTTCTTTGGCAGAGATTTAAGAATAAGACCCTCTAATAGATAGAAGTTACTTCGTATTTAGAAAATAGGAGGAAAAAACATGCCAGAATGGGAAGACAAGAGGTTGTGGCAGTGTTTGCATGAGGACTCGGAAGCGCGAGAGGCTTTCTTGGCCAAATATCAGCCGTTTATTCGGCATGTTGCAAGCCAAGCCTGTTTCCACCCTCTGGAATGGGGTAGAGATGATGAATTATCGGAAGCATTGATCGCTTTTAATGAAGCTATAGATTTATATGTTATGGACAAAGGGGTCCCATTTTTAGCCTATGCGCGTGTATTAATAAAACGCCGTCTGATCGATCACTATCGCAGGAATCACCTAAAACAGGCTATGTCTTTAGATCAAGAGGACATCGGACGAGGGATCGAAATAACTCTTGGTTTTGAAAAGTTCCGAGAGCAAGAGCAAAATCGAGAACGGGCTGAGGAAATTCAACAATTTTCGAAAGCTTTGGCTTCTTATAAGCTTACTTATCAAAACTTGGTTCAAGTTTCTCCGAAACATCGGGATTCTCGCGAAACACTACTTCGGGCCGCTCATGAATTAGCTTTTGATCATGAGTTGTGGTCCCAGGTCGAACGCAAAGGAAAAATTCCCATGCAAGCCTTGGCACGGAAAACAAAGATTCACCCAAAGGTCTTAGAACGAGGACGAAAGTATATATTAGCGGTCGCTTTACTATTGGCTAACCAGCATGACTATGTTTATTTGCGTGAATATGTACTCACACGGGAAGGGGAGCGAAAGCATGAATAAAGTGAAAGCTGTGGTGTTGGAAAAGTCCGGATCACGTTACACTGTTCTTGGCCGGGACGGCTCCTTTCGTCAAGTTCGTAGACGAATTAACGCTGAGATTGGAGAGGAATTTGAAATTCGGACAGGGTTAGATATATTTGGTGGGATACGCGTATGGGCTGGTGCTGCTGCACTTTTCCTATTGGTCTTAACTGCTCTTTTGTGGGGGAACCTGTATCATGCGCCAACTGCGGTAGCATTATTCTCGGTCGATATTAATCCCAGTTTGGAATTTGTGCTTGATGCACAAGGAGACGTCTTGGAACTTAAAACTCAAAACGAAGATGCTAAGCGCATGTTAAGCCAGATTGACCTACAAGGTAAACCGCTTGAAGAAGTTTTAGAACAAATTGTTACCCAAGCATATGATCAACAATTTCTTAGACCTGATCATCAGTGGGTTGTGGTGGGGTATTCCCCTATGCCTAATAAAACCTTAGAAGAAATGCCTGAGAAACTAAATGAGAATCAAATAAATACTTGGATTACAGAGATAGGTGAAAAAAAGGGATTGATCCCGCAGGTAGCGGTTTTCTCCTTGACCTCCCAAGAACGGGAGCTTGCTCAAAAGGAAAATCTTACCCTGGGAGAGTATGCCCTTTGGCAGACTGCAGATAAGGCAGGAGTCGTAATACAGCCGGAAAAACTGAAAGAAACTACCGAACGGGTTAGGCTGCTTGAAAATCCAAAGGTTCAAGTTCAGATCAAAGCAAAGAAAAATGGGCGTCAAGCCATGAGTGCAAGCAAAAATGGAAATAAGCACCAACAGATTAATCAGGATATAGTGAATACTAGGGATAAAGCCAGGGTTAAAGCTTTGGATAACGCTTGGGATAAAATTAGAAGCAAGGCTTTGGAAAAAACCAGGGGTAAATCCAGTGATAACGTCAGAGATAAAACCAGGGATAACACCAGTGATAAGAATAAAACCAAAGATAAAACCAAGGATAACGCCAAGGATAATATCAAGAATGATGCTAAGGATAACGCAAGGGATAAAACCCAGAATAATGTTGGGACAAGCGATAACAATGAGAATAAGCAGAAGGCTAAAGATCAGAAAAATAAAGAAAAAAACAGTAAAAATAAATGGCTACAGCAAACAAAGTACTATATATTTACGTACCATTAATGCTGAATTTTAAAAATTATAGGTATACACATCCCATACGTATTATTTTTCCGGGGTAGCTCGGGATAAGATTTTGATCTGTAAAAGAAAAGGTTCCCCAGTATATAGGAATTATCGTGCTGGGCAACCTTTTCTTAATCTATCACGAAGAATTTTTCAGGGCCTTTTGATTGCTTTGTTCTTAGATTAGCTCTTATTAAATTGTATTATTCATGCCCCATTAAGAATGGTTAAGGTCGTTTTCAGTTTTGGTTTGGTTTTTTTAGCATACTGGAGAAATCCTATTTAGAATGCGGGTGTATACTTGCTCTGTACCTCTAACCATACTTTCTATAGAAAATTTAGGCCAGCGGCTGTGGCTAGAAAGTACAAGGGATTTTGCTAAATCCGGATTGTCGATAATCTTAGAGCATGCACTGCTGAAACCTGCGACATTGCCCGGGGGAACAAGTAGTCCGTCTTTCCCGTCGCGGATGACTTCCGGAATTCCGCCCACAGCACTGGCAACAATTGGGACTCCTGCTTGCATTGCTTCTAAAAGGACTAGCCCCATACCTTCACTAACGGAGGGTAAGACGAAAAGATCCATGGCAGGGAGCGCTTCATAGGCCTGGGGAAGGTAACCTGTTATAGTATGGGGAACAGGATTACGTTTAAGTTCTAATTCCAAGTCCTGACGAAGGGGACCATCTCCGATGAGCAAAAGGTGAAGGTTTGAGTATTTCAAGTACAGTTGGGCTGCAGTTTTAATTAAATAAATCTGTCCCTTGGCAGGATGGAGGCGGCCTATCGTTCCGATGATGAGAGCATCGGTTGGAATTCCCCACTTTAAGCGAAACCGGCGGCGGGAAGAAGAAGGATCAGCAAAAGAAATAGGGGTTTGGCCGTTATATATGGTCACAATATTCCGACCACCTCGCGAAGCAACTTCTTTCGCCAAATATTCTGAGACGGTAATAATACCGGCAGTCAAAGAAAGGGTAAGTCGGTCAAGTCCTAAAGCCGTACGGGCAGACCAAGGGGAAAGATAATCGTGGGCCAATGAGCTATGGACTGTAGTTAGGCAGGGTACACCTAACCATTTTGCACCCAGTCGGCCAAGAAGGTTAGCCCGGGAACCGTGGGTATGTATTAAATTTATTTTTTTTTGTCTAGCCAAGCGAATGATGCCGGAAAGGGGAGAAAGGTCGAGGGGGAAGTGCATCGGGAAGGTTTTAGTGAGGATCTTGCTTTGGCATGCAAGGGGTGCAAAAGGTCCGGGGGTTAGGCATATAAGATGTGGGGTGAAACAATTCCGATCTATGGCATTGAGCAGAGTTAACAGATGCTGCTCAGCCCCACCGACTTCCCCTCCACCGATAATATGTAAAATTTTGTAGGGCTTCACTGCTTGTCATCTTCCCTTCAGACTCTAACTTAGGTATACTAATTATTAGGAAAATATATGTCCTTATCATAAGACAAATTGGTTCATATTCGCAATAGCAAAGCGAGATAGGCGATATGGCTTTCGAGCATCGCATCGAAAAAAGGAGGATTTTCAGTGCTGAATAGTCAAGAAATACAGGAAATAATCCCGCATCGTTATCCCTTTCTAATGGTAGATCGGATCATAGAATTAGAAGAAGGCATAAGGGCTGTAGGTATTAAGAATGTCTCCGGTAATGAACCGTTCTTTCAAGGCCACTTCCCGGGTTACCCTATTATGCCGGGAGTATTGATTATGGAAGCACTTGCCCAGGTTGGGGCGGTAGTAATCCTTAAAAAGCCGGAATATATCGACTATTTGGCATTGTTTGCAGGCTTGGATGATGTAAAATTTAAGGGGCAAGTCTTTCCTGGAGATCAGCTTCGCTTAGAAGTAGAGCTAATCAAATCGCGGAAAACATTTGGTGTCGCTCAGGGGAAAGCCTATGTTGGAGAAACCTTGGTTGCCCAAGGTGTCCTTAAATTTTTCCTGGAAAAGAAGAAATACGCCCAGTGATCGGTACAACTTCACAACAAGTCAGCAGAGCCAGGAGCAATACAGCACGCCACCTGGCTCTTTTTCTAGCCTTAAGTGTTATTGAAGGGCTTTATTTCCCTCAAGAATTGCTCATTTTTGGATTCGCTTTATCAGTCTATGTTCTGATATCTTGTTTATTCAAACGGTTTAATTACGTTACGGAAAGCTCTTTTGCCTTTGGCTTAACAGACTTTTTGCTTTTAGGAATGTTTCTTTTTTCTATGTTAGGGATACTTCATCCCATCAAAGTTCAGGCCGGGTTGCTGGAAGCTTTGCGTTGGGGAATTTACTGGTTGGCTTATCGGTTGGGGGTAATAATTGCTGCGAATGCACGTGAGAAACAACGCCTAATGTACTATATAGAATGGCTTGCTGTTATTGTAGCCTTCATAGGCTGGTTGCCGGATGTGGGCAAAGTAGCGGGAAGATTAAGTTCCGTCTTCGGTTATCCGAATGCGGCAGCTGCTTTTTTAGGAGCGGTACTCTTACTTCATCCATCCCGGAAATTAATCCGATTTTTCCTGGGAATTTCCTTATTAGGCACGGGTTCACGTGCTGGTGTGGGCTTATTTTTAGCAGTTCTCTTAGGTCAGCAGTTCTTATTAGGCTTCCCGCTCTATTTTAAGTTACGACAAAGTATTCAGGCGAGACATCTAAAAAGTATATGGCAAGTTTTACTGGTGCTGGGTTGTACAAGCCTGATGTTCCTTTATAATAAACCGGTTTGGGATCATCTAACAGCTCTCGGTTTTTCATCTTCGAGTTGGCAGGAACGCTTGGTTTATATTAAGGACGGGCTTAGCTTGGCTTGGAATGCAGGGGGCCTTCCCCAAGCCGGAGGATGGCTGGCGTTTCCCTCTGTTCAACGCATTCCGTATTGGACGGCAGATCCCCATTCCAGTTTTATCCACATCTTGTTAAACCAAGGGTTATTTGGGTTCTTGAGTATGGGGATTTGGAGTCTTTATAATTTAAGACAGGCCTGTAAGTATAGGGATGAAATAAAAGCTCAGGTTCGAGTGTGTGGGGCATTGCTCTTTTTAGCACTTCATAGTTTGGTGGATGCCGATTTTTCCTTTGCTGCTTTGGGTTTTATATTTTGGCTGCTTTATGGAAGCATTCCCAAAAGTGAAGAACCGGCCTTTCCTTTCTTATTAAGGCCCAAATCAGCGGTCAATTGGGGAAGCAAGGGAATGCTTATTCTAAGTCTAACTTTGTGCCTTTTTTGTGGGAGTACGCTCATAAATCCTAATCTTTTAGAGAAAGAACAGCGTTGGAATACACAGGCGATTCAATGGCGTGAACAAGACCCGGCGCAAAGTAAGGAACTATGGCGACTGAGTTTGAAATGGGATCAGACCCAAATCGTGCCGCGACGGGAACAGGCTAAACTTCTATTCAGTGAAGGAAATGTGAATGCCGGACTGAAGGCAGTTGAAGAGGTGATCTATTGGCAACCTCTTAATCTGGAAACGTATGAATGGGCTCAATCAATTGTTTGGGATACTGCTGAGGTGCAGTGTCGCCTTGACCCGAAAAAGGCGGTTATGCTCTATCGTTGGGTCGAAGGTGTCCCGCAAAAAATTGAGGAGAGAGTGGCCGTTCTCACCCCAAGGGAACGATGGTTGTGGCCAGGTTACCAGGATTTTTTACCATCTCCACATATTAAACTGCTTGCTGAGTACGCTCGGCAAAGATAAGAAGGGAAACTATGCACTTTTATTTGACCTTTAATAAAGATGGCCGTGTCGGATTTTCTCCATTTCCGGAAAGGGATGTTCAGGATTTAAGTGTGACCGGCTATCTTTGTGCACCTCTCTCTTATGCCACTATTCAATTTATTCAAGATCAACTGGGTAGGCGGGAATCCTTTGCTTTCTGGTTCAGAGGAGCCAAACGAAAAGATCCGAAACTGGAAATTCTCAAGATCTTGAAAGGGCTTGGCTGGAACGCTTCCGACCTCATCTGGAAGGAATACAGACCCGTTCCAGTGGCTGCGCAAGGTCCATTAGCAAAACAAACTAACGCGGCTGGGAAAGCATTTAAGCGACTGACCGCGGGAAGGCAATTATCCATAGGGGATCTGAGATGTCTAGCCCATCAACTTAAGATTAAAGAGGATGAGATAATAAAATTTGCGCACTGTAATGTTGAACAGGGAAAGGCGAAGTGGGTTCCTGCCTTGCGGAAAGTAGGCAACGGTTGGCAGTGTCAACGGTGCGGGGAAAGAGATGTGGAAGAGTGGCCAAGTCAGTACGAAATGGCTGCAACCTGTCCAAGCTGCCAGAGTATTGGCTCATGCACTTCTCTGGATGTTTTATATCGAGATAAAAATTCGCTATGGGGTGGTTCTTCGGAGGTAAATTTCCAACCGCACTGGGTTTTAACAGATGCCCAGCGTTTAGCCAGCGAACAGGTGCTTGAATTTATTAGAGATCCTTGTGAAAAAACCGCACTCCTCTGGGCGGCATGTGGCGCAGGAAAAACGGAAGTGTGTTTTCCGTCTGCTGCCTGGGCACTGAAAGAGGGAAAATCCGTGCTTTTTGCTGCACCGCGCCAAGATGTTATCAATGACATTGCCCCAAGGCTCAAACGTGATTTTCCAGACTTTGCCTTTCAAGTATTAACCGGAACATCGTCTATTAAATTTCAAACGGGTAAAATGGTATTGGCGACTACGCACCAGATATTAAGATTTTGGCAAGCCTTTGATATCATTTTTCTTGATGAAATGGATGCTTTTCCTTTTCAAGGGAGCCGTGCTTTAGAGTGGGGATTGCACCATGCTTTGCGTCAAAATGGTAAAATACTTTATTTAACTGCAACCCCTTCAGCGGAAGGCTTAAAGCAAGTTAGGCAAGGTAAGATGCAGATCATCAGGCTTCCGGCGCGCTACCATCGCACCGCTTTGCCGGTTCCAATTTGGGAAAAATCCCGTCACCCCATAGAACCAAACGGGTGTAAAGATGTTTGGGCTTCTCAAATAAAAGTATTAAGATTACAGGGACCGGTGTTAGTATTTGTTCCCAAGATATCCTGGATTGACCCGTGGCTCAAATGCTTCCGGCGATATTTTCCGGGTTGGAGTGTGGACGGCAGCTACAGTGCGGATCCGGATCGTTTTTCTAAAATTAAGCGCCTGCGCCAGGGAGAGTTTGACCTTTTTGTGAGTACAACTATCTTGGAGCGCGGTATCACATTGCCCCAGATACAAGTACTGGTACTGGGGGCAGATAATCCGATATTCGATGAGCGTGCTTTAGTGCAAATGGCTGGCAGGGTGGGTAGAACTAAAGAAAGCCCCCGGGGAAGGGTGGTTTTTATTTCTGTCCATCTGACTTCGGCAATGCAGACGGCGATTCAGTGGATTAAGGAGCAAAATCAACTTGCCATGGAGTTGGGACTTATCGATCTTCGTGGTTAGATATTTGGTAATATGCATTGCTAACCATCATCGCAATATTTATAGTTCGCACTATTAAACTTTAAGTAACTCTCGCTATTTGAATCACTTAAGCGACTTTAACATTCGAATTACGAACCAGTAGAAAGGGGCAGAGGCCTTGCAGGAGTTTTGGAAGAACGCAGTGAATCTTACTCGAGCTTTATGGTATGAAGAAGCACCCGTATGTGCTATTTGTGGCATGGTAGGCGATGTAGTCTGTCCAACGTGTATTAAAAGCTATCTTCATCCGGAGCTGGGGCGCTGTAAGTGGTGTGGGAAGCTGATGCGGAATGTGAAAGAAAGTTGCTTGGATTGTAAAGCCGGCAAGGGTCCGAAACATCTTGATAAGGTTACAGCCTGGGGGCACTATTCCGGCGAATTAAGGAAATTCATCCAAAAGGTTAAATATAAAGCACATCCCCGGAGTTTAATGGAAATCGCGCGTCCTTATACAGATTGGGCGATTAACCAACTCCCTGCCGTTGACGGTGTAGTGGCCGTGCCGATGCACGCTTCCCGTCAGGCAGAACGGGGCTTCAATCAGGCGGATGTGTTAGCTTCCATTGTTCACTGGGAGTTGGGGTTACCAATAATTGCCGGTATTGAAAGAGTCAAACCAACACCGTCCCAAGCTTTGCTTTCACGTCATGACCGTCTCCATAATTTGAAAGATGCGTTTGTCGTACGGAAAGCGAGTTCTATTAGAGGGAGAAGTCTGTGGATTGTGGATGATGTAACAACTACAGGAGCAACTCTTGAAGCAGTAGCGGAAGTTTTGCGCAAAGAAGGAGCGCAAGCGATTTATGGATTATGTTTGGCAGCCGGACTTGAACAAAGCTGAAAATAACTGCCTAAAATAATTAAAGTTTTTCTTTTTATAAGATATTAAATGATTCCACTGCAAAAACAGGTTGTTTAACCCCTATGGGGGTTTTCAATAGTAAAAATTGTCTTGAGCAGATAGCTCAAA
>JBMNTM010000031.1:0-13628 GCA_050945735.1 Desulfosporosinus sp. | reverse complement strand
AAAGATGTAATAATCAAGAGATATGCTGTTCGTGAATAAAATGAAATACTGTGAAAACAAGAGATATTTGAAGAAATAATTAGTTTATTAAGGGAGGAACTTAAAGCAATGATCTCTCTGGGTGAGAAGATCACGGTAGAATCCTTTGGCGTATCTCAGGAACAGCTCTCCGCATTAAAAGAATTGCCTAATATTGTTTCCGTTGAGTATAATAATCGCCTTCTAGTAATTAAATCCCGCAAGGGGAAAAACAATTTAGAAATAATTTTAGACTTTATTAAAAATGCGGACATTCAATACGGCAAAATATATTCCGAGCTGCCTACCTTAAATGATGTTTTTCTGGAAATCACAGGAAAAGAATTAAGGGATTAAGGGGGAAATCATGATGTTTGCTCATATCTTCATATACAGACTCAAGTGTCTTTTTCGGGATCGAGAAACTATATTCTGGACCGCTCTTTTCCCGCTGCTCCTGGCCACATTTTTTTACGTGGCGTTTTCCAATCTGAACAGCGGTGAGACGTTTCAGGCTATAAAAATTGCAGTTGTAGATGATAAACAATATCAGAAAAATCACCATTTCAAGTCACTATTGAATGAGGTTTCCAAAGGCGATAACAGACTCTTTAACCTCACCATAGCTTCAAAAGATCAGGCAGACCAACTGCTAAAAACTAATTCAATTGCCGGATATCTGATAGTCGAATCACCAATAAAACTGGTTGTCAACAAATCCGGCTTAAATCAAAACATTATTAAGAGCTTTATTGATAATTATGAACAAACTACAGCTGCTGTTACGTCCATATTGACGGAAGATGCTACGAAACAACAGGAATTGATCGATAACCTGGGAAAACGTGAAAAGTACGTTAAAGAAGTATCCGGCACAAGTGCCGAGCCAAACAGTATTCTCAACTATTATTACGCATTAATCGCTATGGCCTGCTTTTATGGCAGCTTACTGGGAAGCCGCGAAGTCACGGATATTCAAGCAGATATTTCGCCCACAGCAGCCAGGATAAATATGGGACCTGTTCATAAGCTGAAAACATTCATTTATAGCAGCAGTGCATCCTTATTGATCCATTTTGCAGGACTGCTGGTACTGCTGGCTTATTTGTACTTTGCGCTTAAGGTTAATTTTGGATCAAAGACAGGATATGTTCTGCTCACTTCATTCGTTGGTTCAGTTGCAGGTATATCATTTGGCACATTTATAAGTGCCATCGTCAAAAAGTCCGAAGGAATAAAAATAGCAATTTTAATAGGTTCAACCATGCTTTGTTCATTTCTGGCCGGTATGATGTACCCAAGTATGAAATATATCGTTGCCCAGAAAATGCCCATCCTATCTTATTTAAATCCCGTAAATTTACTGACAGACGCTTTCTACTGTCTCTACTATTTTGACACTTTCTCAAGATATGCACTGAATATGGGTGCTCTATTTTGCTTCATTATTGTATTCTGTTCAGGAACTTATTTCATAATCAGGAGGCGAAGATATGCAAGTCTTTAAGCTTTGCTTGAAAATAATAAAGAAAAACATCCCTCCCATGCTCATTTATGTTGCCATTTTCTTAGCAATATCCCTTATAATGTCCTCGTCCATGACCAAGGAGCAGCCTAAGGAGACTTCTTTTACTCCGGTTAAAAGCAATATTGCTTTGATCAGCGAGGAAAGCAGCCCCTTAATAGACGGGCTTAAGATGGAGCTTGCGAAAATTGCCAACTTTGTGGAGCTGCCTGACGAAACTGAAGCTTTGCAGGATGCACTGTATTTTCGCTCGGTGTCTTATATTCTTCGGATACCTGAAGGCTTTACAGAGAGCTTTATGAAGGGAGAAAACCTACTGCTTGAAAAGACGATTGTGCCCAACTCCATCAGCAACACCTATATCGATTTAAGCATTGATAAATACTTCAATACTGCCAGGCTCTATGTCCAACAATTGGAAGGTATTACTCAGGAATCTCTGGTTCAACATTTAAACTCGGATTTATCTGAAATCGCATCTGTAGAGCTGCAAACGATTGGTGAAAAACCGGCGAAGCAGGCGAATCATACGTACGCAAATTATTTTTTCAACTATTTGGTCTATTCACTCCTGTGCATAATTATTTTGGGTATGAACACCTTAATGCTAGTTTTTAACAATCAAGATCTAAAAAGGAGAAATGCTTGTTCTCCCATTAGTATCAATAAAATTAATCTGCAATTCATACTGGCAAATTTATTGTTTACACTTGCTGCCTGGTTAATCATGGTTTTCTTCTGCTTCTTATTTAACTATCAAAACAGTTTCAATATGAATATGGTTTATTACCTGTTGAACTCCTTTGTCTTTGCTCTATGTTGTTCCAGTATTAGTTTTCTGATTGGAAATTTACTAAAAGGTCAGGAGTTAATACCGGCAATCAGCAATGTAGTGGCCCTTGGGTTTTGCTTTATCAGTGGTGTTTTTGTACCTCAGCAGTTTTTGGGAAGCTTGGTTCTGGAAATCGCCAGCTTTACTCCCTCCTATTGGTTTGTCAAAGCCAATAACCAAATCGCAGAGCTTACTCAATTTGACTTTGCTTATGTAGAACCTATTGTATCAGGTATGCTCATACAGGTTGGCTTTACATTAGCATTCTTTACGGTTGCCTTAGTTATCGGAAAGAAAAAAAGCTTCAGCTAAAGCGGCATTGGAGGAAACCATAATGAAAATTTATTATAAAATCAGATATTCATAAAATGACGTGAGCTGTATTTCTTTTGACGCTACGAATTAATCGTCTATGAAAAGAATTAACCCATTCTATGATACGAACCACAATATGCATCAATACATGCCCGATGAAATAGCTGCAGGGATCCTTACACTAATAAATGAAGCTCATTTAACGAAAGGAAAAGCTTATGTATTCAAATCAAATTCAAAGGCTTGAAAAAATTTTCAATAAAGCCATTAGTTCAAATCAAATTCATGAAGCAGTGCTATTTGTCCAAAACACAAATGGAGATTTTTCATACAATAAGGGATACGGTGGTAAGGATTTAGATTCGCCACTACTTATGGCCAGCATTACGAAACTATTCACAACTACCTGCATTTTGGCTTTGCATGAGCAGGGCAAGTTGTCACTTGATGATAAAATTTCTAAATACTTAGACAATGCCATCTTGAACGGAATGCATATCTATAACGGTAAGGAATATTCCTTTGAATTGACCATATCCGATTTGCTGTTTCAAATAAGCGGATTGCCTGATGTATATGAAGAAGGTAAGTACAGTGTTAAAAATCGTGTTATTAACGAAGACTTCTACTTAGCTTTTACTGACATTTTGGAGTTGGTTAAAAAATTAAATCCTCACTTTAAGCCTCGCACAAAGAAAAAGCCCTACTATGCGGATATTAACTTCGATTTGCTGGGAGAAATTTTAGAAAAGATTACGAATATGCCATTAAATGAAAACTATAGGCAGCTTATATTTGAACCGTTAGGGTTAAAGAACTCTTATTTATCTGTAAGTGAAAATGACTTTGTGCCAAATATTTATTATAAGAACAATGCTCTTGATCGTCCTAAATTTGTGATGAGCAGCCGGGCAAGCGGCGGTTGCGTAACAACCGCTCGTGAGCTGATGATCTTTATTAAGGCATTCTTTGGCGGAAACTTGTTCCCAATATCAATTTTCGACAAGCTGTCAGCATATAACAAGCTGCAAGCTTCGATGGGGCCGATTTACTATGGAGGCGGATATATGCAAATCCCTTTAAATGGTTTGAGTACACTCTTTATGGGCAAAGGTGAGCTAAAAGGTCACTCCGGTTCGACTGGATCGTTTGCTTTTTATTATCCCTTTAAGGATTTATTTATTGTAGGTGATCTAAACCAAATGGCCAACGCGGCACTTCCGATAAGGTTGTCAATGCGAATTGCTATGATGGCAGGGATGCCTCTGCGTTGGTAATGATGGCACTGCCCAGAGCCTGGCGGAATATCTTTGTAAGCTTAACGACACTGACAATACCTGAGTCAATAATGTCGTTAAGCACGTTGCCGGCTCCTACCGATGGAAGCTGATCAACATCACCGACAAGGATAACTACTGTTTCATCGGCTACCGCTTTTAAAAGGTTGTACATTGAAATAGCATCAAACATGGATGTCTCATTGATAATCTGCACATCACATTCCAAGGGGTAGTCCGCATTCTTTTTGTAACCTTCGGTCGGTTAAACTCCAGTAAACGGTGAATGGTTTTGGCCTCCAGTCCGGTGGTCTCCGACATTCTTTTGGCTGCTCTGCCGGTTGGTGCAGCAAGTAATACTCTGGCCCCAAGTAATTGAAATACCTTGATGATTGCTAAAGTTACAGTCGTTTTTCCTGTTCCCGGACCACCGGTAAGCACCATGAACTGACTCCAACAAGCTAGCAGTTCAATTTATAAACATATTAATCTTCACAAATACTGCCGTTAGTATTAATTGTCACGACCTGCCAAGGTATCATTTTGGCGCTATTAATCAGAGAACTTTTTACAGCCTCTACTATCCCGCCGCAGCAGGGCACTTCCATTCTCAGCACTGTGATACTTTTGATCTTATGTTGCTTAAGGATTAAGGTTAGTTTTTCTGCATAGTCCTCATTATCCAGCTTTGGACAGCCAATCAGAGTGATTTTGTTTTTCATATAATCCTGATGGATATTGGCATAAGCATAGGCTGTACAGTCAGCTGCAATGAGTAAATTGGCATTATCTAAATAAGGTGCATTAACTGGAACAAGCTTGATTTGACAGGGCCACTGACGAAGCTGCGATTCAAGGGCTATGCTTGTTACCATTTGAATTCTGTGTTGATCGGTTGTTTCCGGTCTATCAATTGTTCTGGCCTCGGTTCCCGCACAACCGCATTCCAGCTTCATAGGGAAAATTTCTGTCTTCTGCTTTTCGAGATGAATTTTAACAGCTTCTTCATCAAAGGCTACTGCTTCTCTTTCTTCCAAAGTAATTGCCCCCTGCGGACATTCCGGCAAGCAAGCGCCCAGGCCGTCGCAATACGCATCTGTAATTAGTTCTGCCTTGCCATTAACCAGTTGCAGCGCACCTTCCTGGCAGGCATGCACACAAAGTCCACAGCCATTACACTTTTCTTTATCAATTTTGATAATATTTCTTTTCATTTGCCAATACCCCTTTCATTGTCGGTTTTTCTTGCTTAGGTTGAAATCATTATACTATAACAAAAATAAAAATCGGTAGCTATAGCAACCGAAAATAAAGGTGTGTAAATATTGTGCCGTATGCGGGATGAAGGCGTGATTGATTTTCATTTGTCATCCATCCGGATAAAGAATATAGAATCTTTAAAAGAGATGGTGGAATGAGGTGCAATGTATCCTGTTATTGTGGGATGGAAAACAAATTATTCCTCCCCAAACATCGCTATTTGTCTGGCTTCCGTACTTCTGAACACTGCTTTCTCCAATCTTTCATCCTCTTGCAATGTGCCGGGATCGCGAATGATTTCTTCGAATTTGAGGTATTCATTTTTCCCGATGGCAGTCGAGCGGATCTTGAGCATATAGATTAGGTTGAAACAGTTCATGATCGAATTTTGTTTAAGATCAGAGAGGCAAATAAGTTGAGTACGGTGTTGTTTGGCAATTTCAAATAAAGGATTCAATAAGTGTTCCGAAGAGATTGGCCCGAACGGATTATCCATAATCAAGACACTGGTTTCATTTTCGGACATGCCGCCCAAACCTTCCCTGGCCCGGGTACGGGCATAACTCATTAAGGCGGATAAAACCGAGAAGAATACTACGAATTTCTCACCGCCGGAATTCTCACGAACCGCATCTTCCCACAGTTTTAACCTGCTATTCTGCATAGTGTAATCGATTTTATAAACTCTTATGGGTATATTGGAGTTGTCGAGGTAGACATTGAGTAACTCCCGGCTGGACATCAACTTCATTACACTGCGTCTAATCTCTTCCGCTTTTTTATTCTGCCTGCTTTCCTCACGGACTTTCTCAATCGCTGTTTCGATATAATTCTTCATTCGTTCCTTGGCATTTTCCATGCTGTCCAGCACCAAATCTATTTTCAGCATTTGGACCGGACGACTGCGGCCTTGGAGACGCACCTTGGAGTTATCCGAGATCCACTGAATCTCTTCAAAAATTCTCATGCCATGCAGGAAACTCTGTTCCACCATATTGTTCTTATTTTGTTCCAGATTCGCCAGTTGGAGTTCATAAATCTTCAGCAAGTCGGAAAGTTTTTCCTGATGAATGCTCATGCATTCATAGAGATAATAATAACGGTCATAGGAAAGAATGGATAACATGCCATTGTCATCCTGGAGCAAGGCATCCTCCCAAAGCTTGTCCAGACCACGGAAGATGTTGTCAATATTGCTATTCTTTTCGCGGTAGGTCTCTTTGAGACGACCGTAAGCATTTCTTAACTGTCCGATATCCCGACGGTTTTGCTTATCCTTCTCCCGGTACTGTTGCTGCAGCATTTTGGTCTGGGCCTCGATATCCTGTTCCGGCACAAAACCTTTTGCCGCTTTAATCCCTTGAAAATCCATAGTCTGTGCGACCTGACTTTTTAGTCTTTCGTAGAGAGCGCTCTGTGTTTGCAGTGCCAGGCTCTCTCTATCTAATTCCGTCACACGGATGCGGATCAATTTACGGCGCCCGGAGAAATCTCCCGATATTTCTTCCGGGGGTAGTGGATTCTCATAGCCAAGACGTTTCACCTCATCCAAAGCTGAAGACAAGACGGCTTTGGACGATGCTTCTTTGGCTATGGCAGTTCTTAATTCAACCTGCAGTTCTTGGACCGATTTTTCCAACCTGATAATTTCTTCCCGGAGACGACCAGCTTTTTCTTCTTCGTATCGAACCGTGGCATACGCTTCTTCCAGAAGGTGAAAATTGTTCAGTTCCGTTCTTTTTTGCCCGATGTCCCCGTGCAAATCCTGCTTTTGCGCTTCTAAGTATTTAATTCCTGCCGTATAGGTATCTCTGACAACCCGCAGCCTTTCCGTTAATTCTTCGATCGTGCCTTCAACGAGCTTGGTCTGGGGTGCCTGTTGGTAAAGTTCATATTGCTTTTGAACATCTATCTGTTGCTTCTCATTATCACGCAAGGTATTTCTAACCGTGGAAAGTTCTTTCTGAAGAATGTTCCGCTGCCCTTCCAATTCCGTCTTTCTTAGCTCTAACGTTTTGCTCTCGTCCAAAACCGCGCTCAAATCCCGGCAGCAAAGCTGATAGGCCGGTTCTTTTTCTAAAAATTCCTGAAAGCTTTCGATTCTACTTTGGGCCGGCAGCTGCTTGCTCTGATTTTCTTTTAAAAGATCATTAATCTCATCTTGCCTGATGAGCAAAGCAGCTCTCTTGTGGTTTGCTTGTTCAATTTGCCGCTCCAGTTCAGCCAACTTTTCTTCGGCCGCGTTTTCCTTTAAGCCCAGGTGATAGCGATAATCCGCATCATAAACAAACCGGGCGCAAGTTGCCTGGTCGGCTACGGTTCTGCGGTGCTCTTCG
The DNA here is from genome assembly GCA_050945735.1 of Desulfosporosinus sp. Lineage (GTDB taxonomy): Bacteria > Bacillota > Desulfitobacteriia > Desulfitobacteriales > Desulfitobacteriaceae > Desulfosporosinus. Next base: position 6,065 of record JBMNTM010000031.1, on the reverse strand, counting down.
CTATAGTGTTCCCGTTGCTCAAGGGCCTGACTGCTTTTTTGCTCCAGTTCGGCGATTAATTGTTCCAGAGAATCAGGGGCAAAGATGCGTCCTTCATAAAAACAAGCCAGGGCAATTCCTTGGTTGGTTTGCACCATCCGCCCGCTGCTTTCCATTTCGACATTTAAATCTTCATAGGAAATAAACGGAATCACCCGTTTTAAGGTCAAGTCCTCCTTATGGGTCAAGTTTTCCTGCTGATTCAGGGTTTCCTGCTCGGTCAGGTTCTCCATCGCATCTGCCACCCGGGCGATCTCGCTGCGGGTCAGGATGAAAGCATACGGCAAGAGCGGGTTATTCTTCAGCATTTTTTGACAGAGATCAGCGGGTAAACCGCGTAAATAGGTTTCGCCCGTATCATAGGAAATATCCAGATCAGACAATAACGTCACTAACTCCGCCGGTACATGCAGACGTCCGTTTTTCAGGGAAAGCAGATTTTCTTGAGCTTCATGCCAACGTAAGCCGGCTTGCTCTACACTGCCCGCCAAAGCTTGGATCTTTTGTTTGAAAGCGGTGGCCAAGCGTTCCGGCTGAAAAAACAGTGCCGGCTCCAAGTCATAGCGGGTGAGTATTTCTTTGGCTTCCGCTTCCAGTTGCTCATATTCCAGGATATCCCGCTTGATATTCTGGAGCTGCATCTTTTCTTCCGCCTGCCGAGCTTGGTAATGCTGAATGTCTGTCTCCAGTTCCCGCTGTTCTTGAGCATTGGCGGCTTGTTCTGCTGCCAGACGGCTTTCTTCCTGTTCCAAAGCAGTTAAAGCCTGGGCCAAATCGGTCTTGGCCTGCTCCACCTCCGCCAGGTTTAACTCATTAAGCAGATTTCTTCTTAGGCTAAGGCCCAGTTTCTGCAGCGTATTGGCGGCCTCTTTTTCCATTTGGTTTTTGCGTTCGGTTAATTGGCCTTGTTTGCTGTCAACTGCACTTTTCTTTTGAGCATTAACCTGCAGATCATCTTCCACTTGCTGAAAATTTGCTTCCCCGGCCTGCTTCTCCGCCTGCAAACTAAGCTCCTTCTCCCGGAGAAAGGTCAGTTCTTTTTCAAGCAGATTTTTTAAAGAATATTCCAATTCACCGATCCGGTGATCTTTATCGTAGTTTGCTTTTTCGGCAGCTAGACTTTCCTCAATTCCGGAAAGCTTGGCTTCCTTAAGCCGAATCTCACCAAGCAGCCTGGCAGCCTGTTGGATCTTTTCCGCCATTTGAGCCTGTTCCAGCGAACTTTCCGTATCCTTCAACCGATTATCCACCGTACTTAATAGTTCCTTGGCCGCTTCATACTTTGCCTTCTTTTGAAGGTAACTATGGGAACGATCCTCTAACTCAACACGCTGTTCTTCCTGCCAAGCTTTATCCTTGGCCAGCTCGATTTCTGCTTTCTTGTCTTCGAGTGCCTCCAACTGAGCTGTAAGATAAGCACTCAGGGCAGCCAGCTTTTCCACCAGGTCTTTCTGTTCCTCCAGGTGCTGGAGAAAATTGGCCAGTTCTTCGCTTTGCTTGCCATAAACAGCTAAAAATTCATTGAACAAGGCTTTCTCCAGGATATAGCTTTCGTTTTCCGTTACTTCCTGCACTAATTTCTCCAGCATTTCTTCCAGCCGGTGCAGTTCGGTTTTTTCCTTATACATTGATTTTTCAATGTTCTTAATAATCCATTCATCCAAAAGCTGACTGGAAGTCTTATACTTTTGAAAGATTTCCTCAATGCCGCCTTCATTATCGTTGATTTTGGCAATAACATTACGCCATTCATCCTGGACAATCCCGTATTGAGCCAGATGACGGCCGTAATCAGCCCCATCTTCTTCAGGGAAATAGGCAAAGAGATAAGGATCTTTCTGCTGTTTTTCCCGCATTAAGTCCCGCGCTTCCCGAAAAGAAAGCAAATGGAGCAAATTGCCCTGCTTCTCGGCAAGCGGAATATGTTTGATATCAAAGGCATTGCTGCTGTTATACTTGCAGGTGAAGGTAAAGTATCTGATTTTCCCCTTTCCTTCTTCGCCGCCGGCAGCTTCGGCCGGAATCAGGGCCATTCCGGTCAGCAGATAACCGCCTCCCCCATCCAGTTTCCATTCCAGCAGGATGAAGGTCGGCTGTTTTTGTTTGTGAAAAAATCCGCTGAGCCGCCGCCCCTGAATTTTGATACCCGGCACCACCGGCTGAAGAAAAAGCTGAACCAAAACACTTTTTCCGCCGCCATTAGCAAGATTTAACAGTGCATTCTCTCCGCCATGGAAGTGAAAGGACTCATCCAGGACATGCCGCGTGTTATTATTGTAGGAAAAGTTCAGGATGCGAATACGGTTAATGGTCGGCAATAGTTTCAGCTCCTTCAAACATGCTGATAATTTCTTCAACCCTGCTTTCATTCAAATAGTAGTTTAACATCAGGTCATCCAATTTCCGGGTGGGACGAATCTCCCGTTCATTATCCAGAATGCGAATCAGATTTTCCCGCTCTAGCAAGCGACAGGTATTAAGAATAGTTCCTGCTTTGGTCTTGCGTCTATTCTCTTCAAACCCTTGCTTGCTTTCCCATAGTTCAGCAATTCTCATAAAGTTCAAGGAATATTTCTCTTCTATAGCCAAAGTCTGCTCTTCATCCAGCGCAGCAGCGGCAAAACGCCTGTCCAGTTCTTCCAACAATTTACTGATGCGCAAAAACTCCCGTTGCTTGGGGTTCTGGTTCTTACCACCGTAAAAAAGAAAGAAAATAAACATCGCTATATAACTGAGCAGATAAGCATCAGCCAAACGAGCATCGGAAGCGACCCATTCCCGGAAATCCTTGCCGGTAAAACCCAGGAGACTGTTGTCACCGGCCGGAACAAAGTAAAGTGTACTGGAAGCTTCCACAATCCGAAATTCCAGCTCTTCTTCCATCTCGGCCAACACCTGCCGGACCTCCGGATTCCGGAATTCCAGGAAGAGATCACTTTCCGTCTCCCGATCCAGCTGACCTTTATCTAATAGCCTTTTGAAAATGCGCAGGGCGATACTCAGGTTGCTCATTTTATCTTCACCTCAAAGAAGAAATCATTGATGCTAATTGTTTTGCTAAAATACCCCTCACCTTGACGAAAGATGATCTCTTCTTCCAGTATTTTATCACTTAATTTAACAACGCGCAGGCTTTCTATGCCGAACAGTTCCGGGTTATCGTATTCGATACAGGTCAGGTAATAATCCAGATCAAATTCGCCGGTGGGATTAACCACTACTTCATGTTCTTCCTGCTGCCATTGCCAGATGTTGATATCATTTAAATCATAGAGCTTTAAAAGGGAGTGAAAAAGCAAATCCCCTTCAATCAGACGTTGAAACAGATCTTCCTGGGTTTTCAGCGAAGTGAGGAGTTGACTAAAGTAAAAGCCCTCCGGTTTTTCCGCCGCAAATTCCAAGATGCACCGCATCAATTCAATATAGGCCGCATTAATTCTCTCTGCTTTGAGGCGTTCCTGATCCTCTCCCAGCTCCTCAATCTCAATATTCACCGTTTCCTGCTCTTCCTGCCGCAAACGGCTCTGGGCCTCATAGAGAGAAAGAATATTTAAGGCGCGCACTGGGTTGGGTTTGAATAAAGGATTGAACAACTGCCAAAGCAACGCGATATGCCGCTCATCGCACTGTTCTAATCTTGTCAGGATTTCTTGTTCAAAATCGAACTTTTTACTTTGGGCCAGGAAAAAAGAATCCTCCAAAGTTTCCTTATAGATCGCGGACAGGTGGTGACGATCCAGGATTAGTTCTTTCTGTTCATTAATGGTCGTATGGATGTTGCGGCGAATCTTGGTTATTTCAGTGCGAGCCTTTTTCATTGCTTCATCCAGGGTGCCCCGGGTTTGTTCTTCTTCTCTTAAACGCTCTTCGGAAAGAGTGATCATCCCCAGGATCTCATTCATCATGCTATACTCTTCTTCCAACAAAGCATAGGTACTACCGATCAGACGTTCGTATTCCCGGATATCGACATCATAGATGTTTCCTCTGATCTTTTCCATCAACTGCCGGAGTTCGTTCTTCTTTTGCCGTACCATTTGGATCAGGTTGCTGCTCTGCCCAATCGCTTTTTTGTAATTTTTGCGTTTAATCAATTCCCGCAGTTTTAACTCTTCAATCGTAAAGCTGATTTCCTGTTCCACTTCTTTGGTCCGGAAAAGCAAATCATAACCCTGATCGGTCAGCTGATAGGTAATCAGATAGCTCCGGTCGTCTTCGCGCAGCTTATCTTCAATCAAGCGAATCCGGGTCTCCGTCATCCCCTGACCATAAGTCATGATCGAATAATAACGTGCCTCGCCGCCATTTTGCAAAATATCTTTGATCATGTATTCCGTTAGCTGATGAATGGTTTCAGCGGTTAATTCCAGACCATAAGCGGGTAAGATCCGGCGAACAAAATCGGCGATGCTATCCATGGTACACTCTTCATCTTCAGATAAGGTTCGTTCCATAATAAATACCAGCACGGAAAAAATCAGATTATCCAGCTGGCCGAAACTAAATAATCGTTCCAATTCCATTTTCCGGTTGCCGCGGTTGACAATAGAATCAATCGCCGCCACAATCCGCATTCTCTTTTCAAAGCCTTCCAAAAACTCAAAGTTTTGACTCATTATTTCTAATCCACCGAATTCTTTATTATTCAAATTTAACAGTTTGTACTTACTTTAGTAATACAGAGAAGATACATAAGATTATTCTTATGTCTGTTAACATAGATAACCTCTTTTCCTGCCCTATACTTCCTATTCTAACATTTCTGCCAACACTTGATAATTCAATATTTCCTGCGGGATATACAGGCCCTGCTGCAAGAATTCCAATTTGCTTTCCACAGAAGATAAACCGAGGAGTTGCCCAAAATCCCGCCAGGGAACCTCCATCTGCCGGCCATCCGGTCTGAGCGGAAGTTCCCTATTCTCCGCCAGGAGAAGCATTTGATGGTAAAGTTCTATAAAAGGCCTCACCCTTAAGTTTGGATTAGCCTTTTGGGTACGATAAAACAGACGGATTCCTTCCGGATCAAAGTCCCCAAAATAGTAGAAAACCCCGTTTGCTGTAGTTTCCGTTCCGAACATTTCTCTGGCGTAGTTCTCTAATGCGTCTGTTTTGGTGATTTTATTCCCTTCCCCATAGATCAAAGCATCAATTCTCCTGCCGGCCAAATGATTTTTTCCGGTCTTCTGCATTAGCTTTCGCAAGGTGAACCAGGTATCTTTATTCTCCAGAATCAGCAGGGCGAGCGGCACAGAGCATTCATGCCGATATTCAAAAAAAGGCTCAGGTGTATCATAATAATACAAAAACTGCTCCGTCAAACCATTAAATCTAAGGACTTCCCGAATTAACGGCAGTTGTTCATCGAGCAACTTCTCTTTTCCCCAGATCGAAAACGAGCGTTCCTTACGGGACATCGGCTGCAAAAGTAATGAAGCCTGATACCAAAGATAACGGCTCAGTCCCTCGAGCACTTCCCGATGCTTGATATATCGCTCAGGTTTTTGCAGGTAGCCTGTAATATTTAAAGAAGGTTCCAAACGTCGGATTTGTTCCAGATAGTCAGTGTGGTCTTTCAGCGGCCTGATGATCCGGTATTTATTATAGAGTGAAGGCAGACGCCCATTTTGACCGGAAGCTTTGACGGCAACGAGCTTTCCTTCAGCAATCATTTTCAACATTAAGGTATGAAAAGCTTCATAATCCGGCTCCTTAAATAACCTTTGGAGTTCCAGCACAGTGATTGTGGTTTTTGTTTTACTCCAGTCAAAGATACTTATGGTCGGATCTGTTTTCGGCATTTGTTATTTAACCTCCATTTTTACTCCTGGTGCTAGGCTTGCCCCCAGCCACTGTTTTTTCTGGTTTTACTTCTCCTGCTTTATGGACTTTGATCCCAGCACTGTTTTTGGGATTTGTGCTGGCTAAAACCGGTTTGGGAAAACGTATTGCCTATCTGGGAATGAAAAGTACGAAATTGTCTTATGCCGGAATACTTTTTTATGTGGGCAGTCGTTGGCATTGCC